>CAYVBN010000025.1:0-6160 GCA_964449645.1 uncultured Hyphomicrobiales bacterium | reverse complement strand
CGACCTCGCGCGGGAGCGACAGCAGCTTGAGCGCGAGGTCGAGATCGACCGATTCCGGGTCCGTGCCCTTCGGCAGTCCCGCGCGCTTCGGCTTCTCGCCGTCCTTGCTCTCGCCAAGCTGCAAGTAGGGACCGAAACGGCCGGTGCGCAGCGTGACCTCGAGGCCTGTGACCGGATCCTCGCCGAGCTTCTTCGGCCCGGTCTCGGCCTCGCCGTTGGCGCCCGGCACCGCGAACTGGCGCGTGTAGCGGCACTCCGGATAGTTCGAGCAGCCGATGAAGGCGCCGAACTTGCCGAGCTTGAGCGACAGCCGTCCGGTTCCGCAGGTCGGGCATTGGCGCGGATCGGTGCCGTCCGCGCGCGGCGGAAACACGTGCGGCGCCAGCATCTCGTCGAGCGCGTCGAGCACGTCGCCGATGCGCAAATCCTTGATGTCCTCGACCGAGCCCATGAAGTCGCGCCAGAAATCGCGCAACAGCTCGCGCCACTCGACCTCGTTGTTGGACACGCGGTCGAGCTGCTCTTCGAGCCCGGCCGTGAAGTCGTACTCGACGTACTTGGTGAAGAAGCTCTCGAGGAAGGCGACCACGATGCGGCCGCGGTCTTCGGGATAGAGCCGCCGCTTGTCGAGGCGCACGTATTTGCGGTCCTTGAGCACCTGGAGGATCGACGCGTAGGTCGACGGCCGGCCGATGCCCAGTTCCTCCATGCGCTTGACCAGCGAGGCTTCCGAATAGCGCGGCGGCGGTTCGGTGAAGTGCTGCGTCACCGAGAGTGAACGGCGCTCCAGGCGTTCGTCGGCGCTCATCGCGGGGAGGCGGCGAGACTCTTCGTCCTCCTGCTCGTCGTCGCGGCCTTCCTGATAGAGCGTGAGGAAGCCGTCGAACTTCACGACCGTGCCGGTCGCGCGCAGGTCGAGATTGCGGCCGCCCGCCTTGGCGGCAATATCGACGGTGGTGCGTTCGAGCTCGGCCGACTCCATCTGGCTGGCCATGGCACGCAGCCAGATCAGCTCATAGAGCTTGGCCTGGTCCGGCTCGAGAGCGGACGACAGCTCGCGCGGCCGCCTGGCGATGTCGGTCGGACGGATCGCCTCGTGCGCCTCCTGGGCGTTCTTCGCCTTGGTCTGGTAGCGCCGCGGGGCGTCCGGCAGATAGCGGCGACCGTAATCGGCCTCGATCACGCCGCGGATCGCTGGCAGCGCCTCTTCGGCGATCTGCACGCCGTCGGTTCGCATATAAGTAATGAGTCCGACGGTATCGCCGCCGATGTCGATGCCCTCATAGAGCCGTTGCGCGATGCGCATCGTGTGCGCCGGGGCGAAGCCGAGCTTGCGGCTGGCCTCCTGCTGCAGGGTCGAGGTGGTGAAAGGGGGCTGCGGGTGGCGCTTGGCCGGCTTTGACTCGACCGACGTCACCATGAAGGTCGCGGCTTCGAGGGCCCGCCGGAAATCCTCCGCCTCGGCGGCCGTGCCGACGTCGAGGCGCTGGATCTTGCGCCCGTCGGCGCCGACGAGGCGCGCCTCGAACGTCTCGCCGCGCGGGGTCGCGAGCGTCGCCAGCAGCGACCAGTACTCGCGCGGGACGAACTTCTCGATTTCGAGCTCGCGGTCGCAGACGAGGCGCAATGCGACCGACTGCACGCGGCCGGCCGAGCGCGAGCCCGGCAGCTTGCGCCAGAGGACCGGCGAGAGGGTGAAGCCGACGAGATAGTCGAGCGCCCGGCGGGCGAGATACGCGTCGACCAGCGCGCTGTCGATGTGGCGCGGGTTCTTCATCGCCTCGGTCACCGCCTGCTTGGTGATGGCGTTGAAGACCACGCGCTCGACCTGCTGATGCTTGAGGGCGTGCTTCTCCTTGAGCACCTCGAGCACGTGCCAAGAGATCGCCTCGCCCTCACGATCCGGGTCGGTGGCGAGGATCAGCTTGTCGGCGCCTTTGACGGCCCGGGCAATGTCGTTCAGCCGCTTCTGGGCCTTGGCGTCGACCTCCCAGATCATGCGGAAATCCGCATTGGGATCGACCGACCCGTCCTTGGCCGGAAGGTCACGGACGTGGCCGAAAGAGGCCAGCACCTCGTAGCCGCGGCCAAGATACTTGTTGATCGTCTTGGCCTTGGCGGGTGATTCGACAACGACTATGTTCATGAAAATCCACTGCTATTTCGGCTGGAGCCCCCCATATGGCGGGTTCCTTGGCCGCAGTCGCCGGGGATAGATGGGTAAACCACCCCCGCCTGTCAAATCGTTACCGAAGGGCAGCTCGCCAAGGGTTACAAGCATTACGCGTAAAATCTGGTAAATTATGCAACCAGTGCGGGCATTTTGGGCCGCGAGCCGCCGGTCTTTGCGGTCAGGCGAGGGTGACCGCACCCCCGGCCATGCGCCTGAGCCGGCCGGCAAGCTCCAGTTCCAGCAGCGTGGTCCGCACGGCCGCCGGGGAGGCGTTGGTCAGCCGGATCAGGTCGTCGACCGCGACCGGAGTGGGGCCGAGCAGCCCCATAATAGAAGTGTGCAAATCGCCGTCCGCGCCGGCGCTGAAACTTTCCGTTACGTCAATCATCTCCAGGAAACGGTCCTCGTCGGATCGCAGGTCGAGCGGGCGGCCGAAGATCGGCTGTAGCACTGCCAGCACATCCTCGGCGCTGGTGACCAGATTGGCCCCTTGCCGCAAGAGTCCGTTCGTTCCCTCCGCCCGCGGGTCGAGCGGCGAGCCGGGCACGGCGAAGACCTCACGGCCCTGTTCGAGCGCGAGCCGCGCGGTGATGAGCGAGCCCGACCGCTTGGCGGCCTCGACGACCACGATGCCGGCGGAGAGGCCGGAGATCAGCCGGTTGCGGCGTGGGAAATCGCGGGCGCGCGGCTCCCAGCCGAGCGGCATTTCGGTGACCGCCGCGCCTTCGGCAAGCAGCGGCTCGAGCAAGGCGGCATGCTCGGGCGGGTAGATCTTGTTCTGGGCGCCCGCCAGCACCGCGACCGTACCGGTCTCGGCACTCGCCCGGTGGGCGGCCGCGTCGATGCCGCGCGCCAGTCCGGAGACGACGACCAGTCCGGCGCGGCCGAGGTCGTGCGCCAGGCCTTGCGCGAACTTCACGCCGGCGGCGGACGCGTTGCGCGAGCCGACGATCCCGACCATGGGGCGTGCGAGCGCGGCCGCATTGCCCCGCACCGCGAGGATCGGCGGCGCATCGTCGATCATGCGCAGGCGGTGCGGATAGTCGGGGTCGGCGAGCGCAATCAGATAGATTCCGAGGCGGGCGGATTTCTCGAGCTCGCGCTCGGCCTCCTGGCGCGAGCAGATGCGCACCGAGCGCGCGCCGCCACGCCGGGCGAGACCGGGCAGCGCATCGAGCGCCGCCGCCGCGCTGCCGAAATGATCGATCAGGCCGCGGAACGTGCGCGGCCCGACGTTCTCGCTGCGGATGAGGCGCAGCCAGTCGAGCCGTTCGTCGTCGCTCAGACGGGCTGTCTGGTCGTCCACGTCGCCCCCCGATTCCGAGACGCCAATCAGCCTCGGCAACGAGCGCAGGTCAACTGGGAGTTGTTGGATCGTCTCAGGCGGGCGAAGACGGCGATTACGCCGACTTGCCGATCCGGCTTTCGGTGCCGTTCGCGAGCCGCACGATGTTGGCGCGGTGCGTGAACCACAGCAGCAACGTGAGCAATAAAAAGAGCAGCGCCGCCCGGGCTTCGCCGGCAAACCACAGGATCGGCGGCACGACCGCGCTCGCGACCAGGCCGGAGAGCGAGGAATAGCGCGTGATCGCCGCCGTCGCGAGCCAGACGACGCAGAAGGCGAGGGCGACCGGCCACGACAGCGCGAACAGAATTCCGATGTAGGTGGCGACGCCCTTGCCGCCTTTGAACTTCAGCCAGAGCGGAAACAGATGGCCGATGAACGCGCCGAGCGCCGCCAGGAGCGCGGCGTTCGGTCCGGCCACGTAGCCGGCGACAAGCACCGCGACCGTGCCCTTGAGGGCATCGCCAAGGAGCGTCGCGGCGGCGAGCGCCTTGCGGCCCGTGCGCAGCACGTTGGTCGCGCCGATATTGCCCGAGCCGATCGAACGGATGTCGGCGGTGCCCGCCATCCGGGTGATCAGGACACCGAACGGGATCGAGCCGAGCAGATAACCGAAGACGAAAGCCGCCACGGAGGCGAGGGGAGCGAGTGACCAGGCGGCCGGCACGGACATGGGCTCACACGTATTCGTAGACGGTGCGCCCGCCCACGATGGTGCGCACGACGCGCCCGGTCAATTTAGCTTCGTCGAACGGCGTGTTCTTGCATTTCGACTTGAGCTCGGACGGATCGACCACCCAGGGCATGTCGAGATCGACCACGATGACGTCGGCCGGTGCGCCGGGCCGCAAGGTGCCGGCCGGAAGGCCGAGCAGTTCGGCCGGGCGGGTCGACATCGCCTTCAGCAGGACGGTCAACGCGAGTTCGCCGTTGTGGACGAGCCGCAGGCCCGCGGCCAGCATCGTCTCGATGCCGATCGCGCCCGGCGCGGCTTCGGCGAAGGGCAGGCGCTTGGTCTCGACGTCCTGCGGGTCGTGGTCAGACATGATGACATCGATCAATCCGGACGACACCGCGTCGACCAGCGTCACGCGATCGGCTTCCGAGCGCAGGGGCGGCGTGAGCTTGCAGAACGTCCGGTACGAGCCGACGTCGATCTCGTTGAGTGTCATGTGATTGATCGAGGTGGACGCCGTCACCATCTGGCCGGCGTCCTTGGCCCGCCGCAGCACCTCGAGCGATTCCGGGCACGTGAGCAAGGCCGCGTGATAGCGCGCGCTGGCGAGCGCCACGAGCCGCAGGTCGCGTTCGAGCATG
Organism: uncultured Hyphomicrobiales bacterium; assembly: GCA_964449645.1. Classification (GTDB taxonomy): domain Bacteria; phylum Pseudomonadota; class Alphaproteobacteria; order Rhizobiales; family Xanthobacteraceae; genus CAYVBN01. The sequence goes on along the minus strand of CAYVBN010000025.1, from coordinate 1,325 downwards.
ATGGTCTCGGCCGCCGCCGGCACGCCGATCAAGCCGAGGCGGGCGGCGAACTCGCCCTCGTTCATCACGCCTTCGCCGACCAGATCGGGGTCCTCGGTGTGGTGCACGATGAGGGCGTCGAAATCGAGCGCATAGGTGAGCGCACGCCGCATCACCTGGGCGTTGGTGACGCTGCGATTGCCGTCCGTGAAGGCGACCGCGCCGGCCGCCTTGAGGAGGCCGATCTCGGTCATCTCCGCGCCCTTGAGCCCCTTGGTGAGGGCGGCCATCGGATAGACGTGCACGATCGCGGTATCGCGGGCGCGGCGCAGCACGAAATCCACCATCGCGGGCTCGTCGATCACCGGATTGGTGTCGGGCTGACAGACGATGCTGGTCACGCCGCCGGCGGCGGCCGCCTGGCTCGCCGACGCGAAGGTCTCGCGATATTCGGCGCCCGGCTCGCCCACGAAGGCGCGCATGTCGACGAGACCCGGGGCGACGAGCTTGCCCTTGCAGTCGACGACCTCGGTGCCTTCCGGCACGCCGGCGGCGCTGATCCCGCGCTGGGTGTCGCGGATCACGCCGTCGGCGATCAGCAGGTCGCCGTTGAGATCGAGCCCGCGCGAGGGATCGACGATCCGGGCGTTGGCGAGCAGGATCGGGCGGCGTTCGGTCAGCATCATCAGGCGTTGGGGAAATTGCGCGAGAGGGCTTCGAGCACGGCCATGCGCACGGCGACGCCCATCTCGACCTGTTCGCGGATCAACGAATGGGCGCCGTCGGCGACCCCGGAGTCGATTTCAACCCCGCGGTTCATCGGTCCCGGATGCATGACGAGCGCATCCGGCTTGGCGTAGGCGAGCTTCTTCTCGTCGAGGCCGAAATAATGGAAGTACTCCTGGGTCGACGGAACGAACGAGCCGTTCATGCGCTCGCGCTGCAGGCGCAGCATCATGACGATGTCGGCGGCGCGCAGGCCCTGGCGCATGTCGCGGCAGACTGCGACGCCGAAGCGCTCGATCCCGGGCGGCAGCAGCGTCGAAGGTGCGACCACGCGCACGCGCGCGCCGAGCGCGTTGAGCAACAGGATGTTGGAGCGCGCCACGCGCGAATGCAGGATGTCGCCGCAGATGGCGACGATGCGGCCCTCGAAGCCGCCCAGCCGGCGGCGGATGGTGAGGGCGTCGAGCAGCGCCTGCGTCGGGTGCTCGTGCGCGCCGTCGCCGGCGTTGATGACCGAGCAGTCGACCTTGCGGGCGAGCAGTTCGACCGCCCCGGAGGCATGATGGCGCACCACCAGCACGTCGGGATGCATGGCGTTGAGCGTGATGGCGGTGTCGATC
>CAYVBN010000024.1:0-1537 GCA_964449645.1 uncultured Hyphomicrobiales bacterium | reverse complement strand
GGCGTGGTTGGAAATCTCGTAGGCGGGAAGTCCCGCGGCCGCGCAGACCTCCTGGGTGACGTCGTAAAGCGCGCGCGCGTGATCGCTGTCGGGCACCGCGAGCTTGCCGGCCGCGTGCAGGGTGGCGAACGGCGTGTCGGGCTCGACGGTGAGCTGATAGAGCGAGAGATGTTCCGCGGCCTCGGCGATCGCGCGCCGGAGCTCGCGGTCCCACGCCGCGCAGGACTGCTCCGGCCGCGCATAGATGAGATCGAAGGAATAGCGCTCGAACACCGAGCGTGCGACCGCGACCGCGGCGAGCGCTTCATCTGCCGTGTGCAGGCGTCCGAGCGCGCGCAGCGCCGCATCGTCGAGCGCCTGCACGCCGAGCGACACACGGTTGACGCCGGCGGTCCGGTAGCCGCGAAACCGTCCCGCCTCGACGCTCGTCGGATTGGCTTCGAGCGTGACTTCCACGTCGGGCGCCACGCGCCAATGGCGCGCCACCGCATCGAGGATCGTGCCGACCGTTTCGGGCTCCATCAGCGAGGGCGTTCCGCCGCCGAGAAAGATGGTCGACACGGTGCGGCCCGGCGCGCGCGCGGCCGTCGTCGCGATCTCGGCGGCGAAGGCGCGGGCGAAACGCGCCTGGTCGATCTCCTGATGGCGGACGTGGCTGTTGAAGTCGCAGTACGGGCACTTCGACAGGCAGAACGGCCAATGCACATAGACCGCGAAGCCCGGCGAGGCCGCGGCTGTTGCGGCGGCAGAACGGCCGATCGCCTCAAGCGCCAAGGCAGGCCTCCGCCAGCTTCACGAAGGCGCGGGCGCGGTGCGACAGCCCGCGTCCGTGCGGGGGCAGTCCGTGCTTCTCCTCGCTCGGCATCTCGCCGAACGTACGCGAGAATCCGTCTGGCAGGAACATCGGGTCGTAACCGAATCCCTTGTCGCCGCGCGGCGGCCAGACCAGCGTGCCGTCGACGCGCGCCTCGAACGCCTCGACGTGACCGTCCGGCCAGGCGACGCACAGCGCCGAGACGAAATGCGCGGTGCGGCGTTCGGGCGTCGTCGCGCCGCGTTCGCGCAGCATCGTGTCGATCCGCGCCATGGCGGCGGCGAAATCCTTCTGCGGCCCGGCCCAGCGCGCCGAATGGATTCCCGGCGCGCCGCCGAGCGCGTCCACGACAAGGCCCGAATCGTCGGAGAACGCCGGAAGTCCGCTCGCCTGCGCCGCGCTTGTCGCCTTGATGCGCGCGTTCTCGCCGAAGCTCGTGCCGGTCTCCTCCGGTTCAAGCAGGCCGAGTTCGCTGGCCGACACGGCATCGATCCCGAACGGCGCAAGCAGCTCGCGCATTTCGCGCAGCTTGCCGGAATTGTGCGTCGCGATCACCAGCCGGCCGGTGATGCGACGGTGCGCCGGCGTCCGCACGTCGGGCCCGATGTCGCCCGTAGCCGGTGTGCGCGTGCTCACATCACCGCCATTTTCTGCAGGTCGACGAGCTTGCCGATGCCTTTGCGGGCCAGCGCCAGCAGTGTCAGCATGTTCAGCGAGAAGTTC
>CAYVBN010000023.1:0-4476 GCA_964449645.1 uncultured Hyphomicrobiales bacterium | reverse complement strand
GTGCAGGAAGCCTATGTCAGGGCCTTCACCCGCCTCGCCGAGTTCAGGGCGGAGTCGAGCTTCTCGACCTGGCTCTCGCGCATCGTGCTGAACGAAGCGCTCGGCCGCCTGCGCAAACGGCGGCGCACCGCCGACTGGTTGCCGCTCGACACCCTCGCCCCCTCTGCAGAAATCATCCCCTTCCCGCTCGCGAGCAACTCGCCCGACCCCGAACGCACCATGGCTCAGCGCGAAATCAGAACTCTGCTGGAACGGGCGATCGACGATCTGCCGGAGGCGTTTCGAACCGTCCTCGTCGCACGCGTGCTCGAGGAGATGAGCATCGAGGAAACGGCGGACCTGCTCGGGCTGCGGCCCGAGACGGTGAAGACCCGCCTGCACCGCGCCCGCCGGCTGTTGCGCGACGCGCTCGAACGTCAGGTCGGTCCAGTGCTGCCCGATGCGTTCCCGTTCGACGGCGTGCGCTGCCAGCGTCTCGCGGACGCCGTGATCCGGCGGCTCGGAATCGGCTGACGGCGCGGGAACCTTTCACAGCCGCCTGCATCCAATGGCGGCAGTGCATCAGGTTCTCACGGGAGATCACATCATGTTTCGTTACGCATGCACGGGCGCGGCCTTCGGCAGCGCGCTCGCTGCCCTGTTGTTGACGTCCGGCCTCGCCACGGCCCAGGGCGCGAAGCCGACCGACCCGCAGATCGCCCACATCGCCTACACGGCCGGCGCGATCGACGTCGAGGCCGCCAAGCAGGCGCTGAAGAAATCGAAGAACAAGGACGTGCGCGCCTTCGCCGACGACATGGTGCGCGATCACACGGCCGTCAACAAACAGGCCCTCGCGCTGGTCAAGAAGCTCAAGGTCAAGCCCGAGGACAATCCCACCAGCCAGAGCCTGACCAAGGCGGCGGCAGCGAAGCGGGCGGAGCTCGCCAAGCTGAGCGGCGCGGCGTTCGACAAGGCTTACGTCCAGAACGAGGTCGCCTTCCACAAGACGGTGAACGGCGCGCTGGAGAGCACGCTCATTCCCTCCGCCAACAACAGCGAACTGAAAAGCCTGCTCGAGACGGGACTCAAGATCTTCCAGGGGCACGAACAGCATGCCGAGCATCTTGCCGGCGAGTTGAAGTGAGGCCGGCATGACCGGGACGAGACTGGGCCTGTGGGCAGGCGCGACGGCGTTCTTCCTGTTGGCCACGGCGCATGTATGTTCCGCCGAGGTCATTCGCGTCACCGTGAAGAACCTCGTCTACTCGCCGGCCCAGATCTCGGCCCGTGTCGGCGACACGATCGAGTGGGACAATCAGGATTTCATCATCCACACCTCGACCGCGCGCGACAAATCGTGGGAGGTGATGCTCCCGGCGCACACGAAGGGGCAGATGGTGATGAAGAAGGCCGGGACGATCGAGTACTATTGCAAGTTCCATCCGAACATGAAGGGGCAGATCACCGTCACGGAGAAATGACGGCAGGCCCGTCGCGCCGCCACGAGGGCGAACGCGAAACGCGGGCCTGTCTCCGGTGAAGCTGCGCTGAGTACATCATCCGCACACCCAGATGCGGCGCCAGCGCCAGCCCCAGGGCGTCCAGACGCGGCGGACCCGGACGCACCCGGGACCATCGACGAAGGCGAAGCTCGGGCCGAAGAAGAAACGGTCCCGAACGAAGAACCGGTCGTGGTGCCGGAAGCCGAAATGGCGGAAGCCAGGGTGGAATCCGGGATGGAATCCGCCGTGGAATCCATGCCCTCCGTGGAATCCTCCGTGCCAGGCGGCCGACGCGCCGGTCGGAATGACCGCGGCGCCGAGGGCCGCCGCGGTCGCGAAGGCAATGATGCTTTTGCGAACCATAGCGTTGCTCCCTTCTGGTCGAAGCATGCCATGGGTAGGCAATGCGCACTGAACCGGCACTGAGCGGCGGGTTCAGGCGGTATTAATGAACATGAACTCGTTGCTGTGGACGGGTTGCTGGACTATTTGCGGGGCGCCGGGTCCGGCGGAGAGTCCGTATGAGTTACGCTGTCAAGGAGATCTTTCTCACGCTGCAGGGCGAAGGCGCTCAGGCCGGCCGGACGGCCGTATTCTGCCGTTTCGCCGGCTGCAACCTTTGGAGCGGGCGCGAGGCGGACCGCGCCGAGGCCCAATGCCGGTTCTGCGACACCGACTTCGTCGGCACCGATGGCACCCGTGGCGGCCGTTATGCGTCGGCCGAAGATCTCGCCGACACGATCGAGGCCGAATGGGGCGCGCCGCGCGCCGGCCGCTTCGTGGTCCTCACCGGCGGCGAGCCGTTGCTGCAGGTCGATGCGGCCCTGACCGCCGCCCTGCACGCGCGCGGCTTCGAAATCGCCGTCGAGACCAACGGCACCCTTGCGGCGCCCGCCGGACTGGACTGGATCTGCGTCAGCCCCAAAGCCGGGACCGAGCTGCGACTGCGCTCCGGAGATGAACTCAAGCTCGTCTATCCGCAGACGGGCGCCGAGCCCGAGCGGTTTGCCGCGCTCGACTTCACGCGCTTCTCGCTGCAGCCGATGGACGGCCCCGATCTTCCCGACAATACCCGGCGGGCGATCGCCTATTGCCTTGCCCATCCGCGCTGGCGCCTGAGCCTGCAGATGCACAAGGCGCTGGGAATTCGCTGATGTGGGAACTGGTGAAGTCGTTCCGGTTCGAAGCCGCGCACACGCTCGGCGGCACGAGCCTCGGCCCCGTCAGCGAGGAGATCCACGGCCATTCGTTTCGGGCCGAGGTGGTGGTGCGCGGCAAGCCGGACGAGCGTACCGGCATGATCGTCGATCTCGGCCTGTTCGAGCAGCGCCTCGGCGAGGTGCAACGCATGCTCGACCACAAGTTCCTCAACCGGATCGAGGCGCTCGGAACCCCCACGCTCGAAAATCTCGCGCGGTTCATCTACGAATGCGTGCGCGACATCGGGCCGGTCTCCCGCGTGACCGTATATCGGGACAGTCGGAACGAGGCCTGCAGCTATCTCCCGCCGGGCGCATCCTGACGGTGCCGCGATGCATCCTGAGGTGTGACGTACCGGCGGCGCCTGCGAGGCATTCGCAATTAAGGACGTGAACACGTCTGCCCTTTGATGCTAGAACACTTCTCAATATGGCTTCGGCCTGCCGCTCTGTGGCGGAACGGCACCCGAAGTTCCGCTAATTTGAGGCTCAATTCGGCACCCACTCCCCTTGGCCGCCCTCGTTGATGTGGTGTAAGCGTCGATTCTAAGGGCGACGGCTTCGGGGGGACCTGCGAGCACGATCTGCAGCCGAACTGACACTACGGAGTTGCCGCGTGTCCCAGTCGAAAACCCCGTTGCTCGATCTCGTCAAGACCCCGACGGACCTCCGACGTATCGAGGAGCACCAGCTCCATCAGCTCGCCGACGAATTGCGGCGCGAGACGATCGACGCCGTGGCGGTGACGGGCGGCCATCTGGGCGCGGGCCTCGGGGTGGTCGAGCTGACCGTCGCCCTGCACTATGTCTTCGACACCCCGCAGGACCGGCTGATCTGGGACGTCGGCCACCAGGCCTATCCGCACAAGATCCTGACCGGCCGGCGCGACCGGATTCGAACGCTACGCCAGGGCGGCGGGCTCTCCGGTTTCACCAAGCGGGCCGAGAGCGAATACGATCCCTTCGGCGCCGCCCATTCCTCGACGTCGATCTCGGCCGGCCTCGGCATGGCCGTGGCGCGCGATCTTGCCGGCAACAAGAACAACGTCATCTGCGTCATCGGCGACGGGGCGATGTCGGCCGGCATGGCCTACGAGGCGATGAACAACGCCGGCGCGCGTGCCGAGCGTCTCATCGTCGTGCTCAACGACAACGACATGTCGATCGCCCCGCCGGTCGGCGCGATGTCGGCCTATCTGGCGCGGCTCGTGTCGGGCGGCACCTACCGATCGCTGCGAGAGATCGGCAAGCAGCTCGCCAAGCGGCTGCCGAAGTTCTTCTATCAGAAGGCGCAGCGCGTCGAGGAATATGCGCGCGGCTTCTGGACCGGCGGCACCCTGTTCGAGGAGCTCGGCTTCTACTATGTCGGCCCGATCGACGGGCACAATCTCGACCATCTGCTGCCGGTGCTGCGCAACGTGCGCGATGCCAAGGCGGGGCCTATCCTGGTCCACGTCGTGACGCAGAAGGGCAAAGGCTACGCGCCGGCCGAGGAGTCGGAGGACAAGTACCACGGCGTCGTGAAGTTCGACGTCGCCACCGGCAAGCAGGCGAAGCCGAAGACGAACGCGCCCTCCTACACCAAGGTGTACGCCCAGAGCCTCATCAAGGAGGCGAAGAAGGACGAGAAGATCGTCGCCATCACGGGTGCGATGCCCTCGGGCACGGGCCTCGATCTCTTCGCTCAGGAATTCCCCAACCGCATGTTCGACGTCGGCATCGCCGAGCAGCATGCGGTGACGTTCGCAGCCGGCCTGGCGGCGGAAGGCTTCAAGCCGTTCGCCACCATCTATT
>CAYVBN010000022.1:0-2758 GCA_964449645.1 uncultured Hyphomicrobiales bacterium | reverse complement strand
CCCCACCCGGCGCTGGCGCGCCGACCTCCCCTTGCAGGGGAGGTGATTCCTCACAACAGCACGGCTGAGAGGATCAAAATGCGCAGCGGTCGCGGTTCAACTCAGGATGAAAGCGGCCTCGCTTCACCTCCCCCTGAAAGGGGGAGGTCGGCGAGCGACGCGAGCCGGGTGGGGGTTCCCTCCGTCTCTCGCTTTGACCGCACGCGTCAGAAAACCGCACGGGCGCGGCGGTTGCGACAGAGTTCAACGGATGTCGAGGCGCGGCTGTGGGCGAAATTGCGCGGCGGGCGGCTCGCCGGGCACAGTTTCCGCCGCCAGCCCCCAGTCGGACCATACGTGCTCGATTTCTATGCTCCGAGCCTCCGTCTCGCGATCGAACTCGATGGTGGGCAACACAACGAGGCGGAGCAGCAGCATCGGGATCAGAAACGCGACGCGTGGTTTGCGGAGCGCGGTGTCATGACCCTTCGCTTCTCGAACGCGGACGTGATGGCAAATCTTCCTGGCGTCCTCGATGTGATCGCATCGACTGCCGAAGACCGGAAGACGAGCGAACTGACCCCCACCCGGCGCTGGCGCGCCGACCTCCCCCTTTCAGGGGGAGGCGCCCCACCACAAACGCGTGGCTGAGATCAACATGTCCGTCCTCATCGATCAGAACACCAAGGTCATCTGCCAGGGCTTCACCGGCAAGAACGGCACCTTCCAGTCCGAACAGGCGATCGCCTACGGCACCAAGATGGTCGGCGGCACCTCGCCCGGCAAAGGCGGCGCGACCCACCTGGGTCTGCCGGTCTTCGACACCGTCGCCGAGGCGCGCGAGAAGACGGGCTGCGACGCCAGCGTGATCTACGTCCCGCCCCCCGGCGCCGCCGACGCCATCTGCGAGGCGATCGCGGCCGAGATCCCCCTCATTGTGTGCATCACCGAGGGCATCCCGGTGCTCGACATGGTGAAGGTCAAGCGCGCGCTGTCGGGCTCGAAGTCGCGCCTCATCGGCCCCAACTGCCCGGGGGTCATGACCGCCGGCGCGTGCAAGATCGGCATCATGCCGGGCAACATCTTCAAGCCCGGCAAGGTCGGCATCGTCTCGCGCTCCGGCACGCTGACCTACGAGGCGGTGTTCCAGACGACCCGCGAGGGCCTGGGGCAGACGACCGCTGTCGGCATCGGCGGCGATCCCGTGAAGGGAACCGAGTTCATCGATGTGCTGGAAATGTTCCTGGCCGACAAGGCCACCGAATCGATCATCATGATCGGTGAGATCGGCGGATCGGCCGAGGAGGACGCCGCCCAGTTCCTCAAGGACGAGGCCAAGCGGGGGCGCAAGAAGCCGATGGTCGGCTTCATTGCCGGACGCACCGCTCCGCCCGGCCGGCGCATGGGCCATGCGGGCGCCATCATTTCGGGCGGCAAGGGCGATGCCGAATCCAAGATCGCCGCCATGGAGGCGGCCGGGATCCGCGTTTCGCCCTCCCCGGCGCGGCTCGGTAAGACATTGGTAGAAGTTTTGAAACGATAGTTCACTTCTTGTGAATTGTGAGGCCGCCAGAACGTCCTAAATAGTGTAGAACCATCGCCACGTGGATTCGGGCCTCCGGGGCGCCTGCGTCCACGGTGCATGATCCGGCGAAGTGGGTGCCGGTTCGCCGAAAAGATCATGCGCAAGTCCATAAACTTTGAGTGCGGTCTCGCGCAAAACCGGTTTCCACTTTTGCGGATCGCGCTCTGAGAGGGGTCGTCGCCCCGCCATCCAGGATGCGGCCATGTCCCGCCAAAACGCGAACGCAGCTTTCGCACTGACATCCTTTCTCTACGGCAACAACGCCAGCTACCTTGACGAGCTCTACGCCCGCTACGAGGTCGACCCGAACGCGGTCGACGCCGAATGGCGCGTCTTCTTCGCGAGCCTGAAGGACGACCCGGCGAACGTCGCCAGGAGCGCCCGCGGGCCGTCCTGGAGCCGGCCGAACTGGCCTATCCCGGCCCGCGGCGAACTCGTCGCGGCGCTCGACGGCGACTGGGGCGAGGTCGAGAAGCACATCGGCGAGAAGGTGAAGGCGGGCGCGCAGCGCAAGGGCGTCGAGCTCTCGGCCGAGCACGTGCAGCAGGCGACGCGCGACTCGGTGCGCGCCCTGATGCTCATCCGCGCCTACCGGATTCGCGGGCACTTCCACGCCAATCTCGATCCGCTCGGGCTCGAGCCGCCGAAGAACCGCGAGGAGATCGACCCCCGCTCCTACGGCTTCAGCGAGGCGGATTTCGACCGCCCGATCTTCCTCGACCACGTGCTGGGGCTCGAGTTCGGCACGCTGCGCGAAATCGTCGCCATTCTGCAGCGCACCTACTGCCAGACGCTCGGCGTCGAGTTCATGCACATCTCCGACCCGGCGCAGAAGGGCTGGATCCAGGAGCGCATCGAAGGGCCCGACAAAGAGATCACCTTCACCCGCGAGGGCAAGCGCGCGATCCTCAACAAGCTGGTCGAGGCGGAAGGCTTCGAGAAGTTCTGCGATCTGAAGTTCACCGGCACCAAGCGCTTCGGGCTCGACGGCGGCGAATCGATGATCCCGGCGCTCGAGCAGATCATCAAGCGCGGCGGCGCGCTCGGCGTGCAGGAGATCGTGCTCGGCATGGCCCACCGCGGCCGGCTCAACGTGCTGGCGCAGGTGATGGGCAAGCCGCACCGTGCCATCTTCCACGAGTTCAAGGGCGGCTCGACGACGCCGGACGAGGTCGAGGGCTCGGGCGACGTGAA
>CAYVBN010000021.1:0-27545 GCA_964449645.1 uncultured Hyphomicrobiales bacterium | reverse complement strand
TCCGGATAGGAGGACGGCGCATCGCCGCAGATCCCGACGTGAAGGCCGTTGCGCATGGCCCCGTCCACCGCCAAACGCAGCAATTCCAGCATTCCTGGCTCTCGTTCGTCTAAATCGAAGGCGACGATATCGGAATCGCGGTCTACCCCGAGGGTAAGCTGGGTCAGATCATTGGACCCGATCGAAAATCCGTCGAACAGCTTGGCGAAGGCATCGATCTGGATGACGTTGTTGGGGATCTCGCACATGACGTAGATCTGCAGGCCGTTCTCACCCTGCTTGAGGCCGTTCTCGGCCATCGCGGCGATGACGCGCTGCCCCTCCTCTACGCGCCGGCAAAATGGCACCATTACGCAAAGGTTCTCGAGCCCCATGGGCCCGCGCACCCGGGCGATGGCCGCGCACTCGAGCGCGAACCCTGCCGCATAAGCCGGATGAGCGTAGCGGGCGGCGCCGCGGAATCCCAACATGGGATTTGCTTCGACCGGTTCGAACTCCCGTCCGCCGACCAGGGTCGCGTATTCGTTCGTCTTGAAATCCGACAGCCGCACGATCACCGGCTTCGGATAGAACGCAGCCGCGATGGTGCCGATCCCTTCGGCCAGCCGCTCGATGAAGAAATCCGCCGGACGCGCATAATTGTGGGTGATGCGCTTGATGTGCGAACGGTCGCTTGCCGACTTCAGCCGCGCCGGATCGACCAGTGCCATCGGATGGACGCCGATATGCTCACTGATGATGAACTCCATCCGGGCCAATCCGACGCCGTCGGCCGGGAGCATCGCGGTACGGAAGGCGAGTTCAGGATTCCCCAGGTTGATCATTATCCGGGTCCGTGGTCGCGGGACTTCGCCGATCGCGGCGCAATCCACCCTGAAAGGAAGCTTCCCGTCGTAAACACGTCCGACATCGCCGTCCGCGCAGGAGACGGTGATTTGGGAGCCGTCCTTGAGCTTTTCCGTCGCGTCTGCGGTCCCGACCACGGCCGGAATTCCAAGCTCACGCGCGACGATTGCCGCATGACACGTGCGCCCGCCACTGTCGGTGACGATCGCAGCCGCCGTCTTCATCACCGGCTCCCAATCGGGGCTGGTGACGCTCGCCACGAGCACCTCCCCGGGGCGGAAGGCAGCGAGGTCGCGCGCATTGGCCACTTTGCGTGCGCGGCCAGCCGCGATCTTTTCTCCGACGGCACGGCCGGTCACGAGCAGCGGTCCTGAACCTTCGAGCACGTAATTCTCGAGCGTATTCGGCTCTTTGCGCGAGGCGACGGTCTCGGGCCTGGCCTGCACGACGAAGAGTTCCCCGTCCGGGCCGTCCTTCGCCCATTCGATGTCCATCGGCATCGGACGATTGGCGTTTCGCGAGTAATGGTCCTCGATTGCAATCGCATACTTGGTCAGCCGCAACACGTCATTGTCGTCGATGCAGAAGCGTTCCTGGTCGCGCTTCGACGTCTTCACCTCGCGGGTGGTGCGGCCCGCCGCATGCGTGGGGATCACGCGGATCTGCTTGCGACCAAGCGAACGCGAGAGGACCGCGCGGCGTCCGATCCGGAACGTCGGCTTGTGGACGTAGAACTCGTCGGGATCGACCGCGCCCTGAACCACGCTTTCGCCGAGTCCGTAACTTCCGGTGAGGAAAACGACGTCCCGGAAACCGGATTCGGTGTCGAGCGTGAAAATGACTCCGCTCGCAGCGAGATCGGAGCGCACCATCTTCATCACGCCCACGGACAGCGCCACCTTGAAATGATCGAAGCCGTTGTCGATCCGGTAGGAAATGGCCCGGTCCGTGAAGATCGAGGCGAAACACTTGCGGCAGGCTTCGATCACGGGCTCGACCGAGCGGATCGCCAGGAAGCTGTCGTGCTGACCAGCGAAGCTCGCAGTGGGCAGGTCCTCCGCGGTTGCGGAACTGCGAACCGCGACCGTGACGCCGCGGCCATATTCACGTTCGAGCTGGCGGTAGGCCAGCGCAATTTCCTCGCGCAGAGCCGGCGTGTCGGTCGCCGCGTAGACGACAGCGCGCGCCGCGGCGGCACGTTTCGCCAGCATCTCGACCCGCCCTTTGTCGATGCCGTCGAGCAAATCGTGAAGCCGCGGCCACGCGTCCGCCTTGTCGAGCGCATCGCGATAGGCCTCGGCCGTCAGCACGAAGCCATTCGGCACCCTGACGCCGGCCGTCCAAAGCGCCGAGTACAGCTCGCCGAGGGAAGCATTCTTCCCACCCACCATCGGAACGTCATTGAGACCTATGTCCCGGAACCAGCGCACGTAACGGGCATTCGCCATGGGTTCGTCACCCGCATGATACGAAGACAGCGCCGGCATGGTGAACGATTCCCGATCCGTTGGCACCTGGTCCTAATGAGGCAATCATTCTCATCCCTGCGTTCAGCGCGTCTTTTGACCTGCCTCAAACGACCGGGGAAAAAAGTTGGTCTTGTAAGGTTTGCTCGCAAACGCTGCCGATTTGCAAAGCGTGTCGGAACGAGCGAACGGGGACGTCGGTGCGCAACGGCTCGGGGTTGGCTCAAAAGAACCTCTTGGCGCGCTTCTGGCGCAGCGCCTCCTGCTTTTGGGCGGGGCGGTCGGCCTTGACCGCCTGGCCGTTGACGGTTTCGCTGATCGTCATCGTGCTGTTGCAACTCTATGTTCAGTATCGCCTGAACCTCTGGAATCGCGACTTCTTTGACGCTCTGGAACGGCGCGACAGCGCGGCGCTGTGGACCGAGGCTTGGCTTTTCCTGCCGTTCATGGCGGCGAGTGTCGCGCTCGCTGCCATCTCGGTGTGGGGGCGCATGACGGCGCAGCGCAAGTGGCGCGAAATCCTGACGTCGCATCTCATCTCGTACTGGCTCGGCAAAGGCCGGTATTGCGGCATGGATTATATGATCAGCGGGAATCAGAATCCCGAATACCGCATCGCGGAGGATGCGCGCGTCGCAACCGATTCACCGATCGACCTTGCGTTCGGGCTGCTCTCTTCTCTGCTCGTGGCCGCCATCTTCGTCGAGGTCCTGTGGTCGGTGGGTGGCGACTTCACCCTCTCCGTCGGCGGGATGCCGCTGCAAATTCCCGGGTATCTGGTTATCGGCGTCATGTTGTATTCGGCCGTGTTCACCGGGGCGATGATCCTCATCGGCCGCTCGCTGAAGGACGTCATCCAAGACAAGAACCAGGCCGAGGCGGAACTGAGAGCCGCGGCGAACCGCGTGCGCGAATCGGGAGAGACAGGCGGGGCGGCGGGTTGCGGGACCGTCGATATCGATGCCCTTTGGACGGGATTGAAGGGGGTTCTCCGTCAGTGGCGGGAGCTGTGCTGGCAGCTTGTCGGGACGACGCTGATCTCCCAGGGGAATCTGCTATTGGCCCCAGTGGTCGGCTGGGCGCTGTGCGCTCCGAAGTATCTCGCTGGCACCATGTCGCTGGGCGAGCTCACGCAGGCTGCCGCGGCCTTTGTCATCGTCCAGGGCGCTTTCAACTGGCTGGTCGACAACTATCAGCGACTCGCGGACTGGATCTCTTCGGTAAATCGGGTCGCCACGTTTCTGCTGGCGCTCGACCGACTGGACGCGCAACCGACTGTCGCTCCCTCCGCTGCGGAGACGGAGCAAGCCCAGCCGTCACATGGGCTCTAGACTGACCTTCAGATAGAGCGTTTCGACATCCGCCCGGCGGCACAGGCCCGTTCCCGGACTGAGCAGCGTGGCCGATCCGGCCGCAACGGCAGTCCGGAATGCGTCCAGCACGGAGTGCCCTGCGGCCAATCCGTGCACCATTCCACCCAGGAAACTGTCACCGGCCCCGACGGTGCTGACGGGGTGAACGGGCAGAGCCGGGGCTCGCCATGCGCCATCCGGGGTGACGAGCAGTGCACCGCGATGGCCGAGCGTCAGCGTGACGATGTCGGCCCGGCGCGTGGCGATCAGCCGGCGGCAGGCGGCAAGCCATTCCTCTTCGCTACGCAGAGGAGACCCGACCAGTTCGGAGAGCTCGCGCAGGTTGGGCTTGAGCAGATGGACGCCTTCCGCGAGGGCGACCGACAGGGCCGGGCCGGACGTGTCGAGGACCATTTTCGTCCCGGAGCTTGCCGCCAGGCGGCACACGCGGGCGTAGAAATCGGACGGCACCCCGGGCGGAAGGCTGCCGCTGGCGACAAGCCAGCGAGGCCGGCTTGCAAAGGCGGCCAGTGCTTCGAGACACGCATGCCACTCGTGCTCGGCCAGGTTCGGTCCGGGCAAGACGAAACGATATTGCTTGCCGGTGTCGAGCTCGGAGACGGTGAAATCCTCGCGGGTTTCCTCGCCGATCTCGACCGTCCGATCGGGGATCCCTTCCCGCGCCATCAATCTCCGGAGCAATTGGCCGGTGGTGCCGCCGACCGGATAGACGGCCGCGACATTGCCTCCGAGCCGCCTGATCACCCGGGCGACGTTGATTCCTCCGCCGCCCGGATCTCGCTGCTGTGTCGAGCAGCGCAGCTTGCGCGTCGGCACGACGCGATCGATCGCGGTCGAGACATCGATCGCCGGATTGGGCGTGAGGGTGACCACATCGATGGTGGAGGTCGGCGGAACGTCGGCCATGAATCTCAACTCATGGCGGTGCCGAGTTCGCCCGTGAGCATGCGCTCAGCTACACACTTCAGGCCCATGAAAGCCGGGTCCGGATGCATGATGATGCTGGTCGGAATCGATTCCGCATAGGCGCGGAATCGGCCCTTGGCGACAAACCGGCTGCGGAACTCGGAACGCGCGAGATAATCCGAGATCCGCGGCGCGATTCCACCCGCGATATAGACCCCGCCGCGCGCCCTGAAAATGAGCGCGAGATCGCCCGCAACCGCGCCCAGCATGGCACAGAACATGTCGAGCGTCGCCCGGCTCGTCGCACAAGTCCCGCGGACCGCGGCGTCGGTGATGCCCGACGCGCGGCGCGGCGGCGCCTCGGTCCGGTCGAGCGAGGTGATCGCCCGGTAAAGATTTTCAAGTCCTGAACCCGAGAGCGCCCGTTCGGCCGAGGCATGCCCGAAGGTCCGCCGCAGGTGATCGATGACCGCATCTTCCCGGACGGAGTTGCCGGGCAGGTCGGCGTGTCCTCCTTCGGTCGGAATGACGATGGAACTGCCGGCGTAAGGAACGAGCGCGGCAATGCCGAGACCGGTCCCCGGCCCGAGCACCACCTTTGGCGCGCCCGGGACGGCGGTGCCGGCACCGATCGGCCGGAGATCGGCCGGCGACAGGCTCTCCAACGCCCATGCAGTCGCCTCGAAATCATTGAGCAGATGAACGTGAAGAAAGCCGAATTTCGATGACAGGGACTCGGCGTCGACATGCCAGTGGCTGTTGGTGATTTCGCAGCGCCTGTTCTCGACCGGACCGGCCACGCCCAGCACCGCGTATTCGGGAGGCCTTTGCGTGTGACCGGCGAGGTAGGCCGTGACGACCGCCTCGATGCCTGCATGGTCGGCCACGACAAAGTGCCCGACCTCGCCCACTCTGCCGTCCTCGAATATGGCGAACCGGGCGTTTGTCCCTCCGATGTCGGCGAGCATTACGCGCGCAGCCGTCTTCGCGCCGATGTACGGACCCGGCGTGCGGGGCTGCTGCGTTGAGAACCTCATGATTACAGTTGTCTGCCTTGAATGAGGTTGGAGAACCACTCGAAGGAGGCCTTGGGCAGGCGTCGCTGCGTGGCGAAGTCCACATATACAAGGCCGAAGCGCGGACCGTAACCGCCATTCCATTCGAAATTGTCGAGCAGCGACCAGACGAAGTAGCCGCGCACGTCGGCGCCGGCGGAGATCGCCTCGCGCATCGCGGCCGTGTAGAGCTTGAGGTAGTCGATCCGCTGTCCGTCAAAGATCTTCCCGTTCTCGTCCGGCTTGTCCGGACCGCCGAGCCCGTTCTCCATGACGTAGATCGGCAGCCGGTAACGTTGGTGCAGGCTAAGCAACGTATCGCGGAACGCGCTCGGCTGGATCGGCCAGCCGACACCCGTGCGCGCCACACCGGCAGGCGGCTCCGCGATAGCGAAACTGAAAGGGCCCGACAGGGATGTCTTCGCGTAGATGGGCGAATAGTGATTGAGCCCGAACCAATCGACCGGCCGGCAGATGCGCGCGAGATCGCCCGGCCGCATGTGCGGCTCGATCTGCTCCGCCAGCCGGGCCGGATAGGCCGCCATGAGTTGCGGCTCCGGCATCGCGCCGTTCCAATAGGCATCCATGGTCTCGGCGGCGTCCCGATCCACCTCGGTTGCCGGAATGCACGGCTGCCGATTGTGGATCGCGCCGATCGAGGCCCCCGGGACAAGGGCGCGCAGCACGTCGACCGCGCTCCCGTGAGCAAGATTGACGTGATGGATGGCTCTGAGGAGCGCCGGGTGATCGACGATGCCCGGCGCATGCCAGCCAAACCCGTAACCGAACAGGGTGAAGAGCGTCGGCTCGTTGAAGGTGGCGAAGCGCTTGACGCGATCGCCATAGCGCCGCGCGAGAAGCGCGGCATAGTCGGCGAACCAGCCGGCGCAATCGCGCGCGATCCAGCCGCCGCGATCGTCGAGCGCCTGAGGCAGGTCCCAGTGATAAAGGCACATCCAGGGTTCGATGCCGGCCGTCAGCAGGGCGTCGATGAGCCGATCGTAGAAGGCCAACCCGGATTCGTTCGGCGCGCCACGGCCGGTCGGCAACACGCGCGGCCAAGCGACGGAAAATCGGTATGCCTGGACGCCCAGGCTCTGCATCAGCCCGACGTCCTCGGCATAGCGGTGGTAGTGGTCGCATGCGGTATCGCCCGTTTCCGCGTTGGCCACGTGGCCGGACTGCCGGCAGAAGGTGTCCCAGATGCTCGCGCCGCGGCCGTCCTCCTGCGTGGCTCCCTCGATCTGGTAGCTCGAGGTCGATACGCCCCAGACGAAATCACGGCGGCGGTCGGCCCGGTCGAGCATCGCCGCTTCAGTCGGATTTGCGCTCATCGGTGACCCGACCTCCGCAGTCGCCTGCTAGATGCAGGACCTGATGTACGGGCGATTCACTTCCCACAATTCGTCGAGCAGGCTTGTGGCCGCCTGTGTGGAATTGACCACCGGGTCGACCAGCAACGCCTGCAAGGCGATCTCCTTGGAGGCATGAATGGCCGCTTCGACCGCCAATTGCTGAACGTTCGCCTGGACGGACAACAGCTTGGCAATGGGCCCCGGCAGATGGCCGAGCGAGATCGGGTGAACACCGGCGGCATCGGCGAGCACCGGCACCTCCACGGCAAGATCCGCCGGCAGATCGGGTATGACCCCTTGATTGTAGACGACGCCCGATTCCACGAACTGCTTCTTGTTGTGGAGGACGCCAGTGACCACCGTTATGGCGCGCTCGCCCGACGGTGACAGCCAATCCGCCGGCGGCTCCGTGGTTCCGCTCAACACGTCGCTCACCGATTTCGAGAACCCGGCGCGGTTGCGCTCGTCCTGCTCGAAGTCGTAGCCCTCTTCGCCAGCCTCCCAGCCGTAGGGGACGTACTCGCCCATGTGGTCGTCGCTGCAGGTCACCCAATCGCCGAAAGCGCGGAACAGACGCCGGCTCAGCGGCGCGAACGTCGGATCGTGATCTTTCTCCTTCTCCCGCAGGAGCGGATAGAGATCCTCGCCGGTGTACCGGTCGCGGATATGCAGCAGCCATTGGAAGTGGTTGAGGCCGGCGCCCCAGACGTCCACCTGCTCCGCCGGGAGATCCATGATATGGGCGACGTAGTTGCGCCCGCCGAAAATGCCTTCGCACAAGCCAACGGCGCGAATGCGGCTGTATTTCCCGAGCGCCAGAATGATCCGGCTCTCCGGGTTGGACAGATTGATGAGCAAGGCCTGCGGGCACAGGTCCTCCATGTCCCGCGCGAAATCGAAAATCAGCGGCAACGTCCGCAGCGTGAAGAACAGTCCGCCGGGACCGCCGTTCTCTCCGAGAGTCTGCCGGATGCCGAATTTCTTCGGGATCTCGAAATCGAGCTTCCACAGGCGATTGCGGTCGATCGCCGTCGCATTGACCACGAACCCCGCGCCGTCGAAGGCCGCGCGGCGGTCGGTCGTCTCCTCGATCTTCAGGCCCGCTCCTGCTTTCGCGTTGAGCAACCGGGCAAGCTGCGCGACGCGCGCGAGCTTGTCGCGATCGATATCGACGAGAGTCAACGTGCTCCCGGAAAGCTCCCCGCAGGAAAAGGCGTCGCGAAACAGGCTCAATCCGAAAGACATGCTTCCGGCGCCAATGAACGCAATCTTGGTCGTATTCACCGAATGCTCCCGGACAGCCCGCAGACGATCCCAGGAAAACGACTTTTCGGTTTCGCATCATTGACATGGGTCAATGGCGCGGCGCCGGTCCAATTCTCCAATAAAAAATACGAGCGGACAGAAAAGTCAGCGCCTGCTCATGTGCGAGCGGACGGAGTCCGTGTGGCCGTATTCTTCATCAACTCCGCCGCGACCAGATACCCGATCACAATGGGGACGAGTCCGCCGATCAAATTCACCGACAACGCGACAAATCCGAAACCCGTGCCGATCGGTGTGGTCACGATCGCGTTCGCGACTGCCAGCGCGCCCCGTGAGGTCAGCACCAACGGCGCGGCCGCGCGGCTGCGCCAGGACAGGCTCTGCGTGCGAATGACGAATATCACCAGGATTTGCGTGGCCATCGATTCCAGGAACCACGCCGTCCGGAATGCATCCGGCGCGACATGGAAGAACTTGATGAGCACCGCAAACGTCGCAAAGTCGAAGACGGAAGACAGTGCGCCCATGATGACCATGAAGCGCAACACGCTGGCGAGATTCCAGGCCTTGGGGCGGGCGACATCCTGAGGGTCGACGCGGTCGAACGGAATGCCGATCTCCGAGAGATCGTAGAGGAGGTTGTTCAGCAGGATCTGGATTGGCAGCAGCGGCAGAAACGGCAAGACGAGCGAAGCCAGCGCCATCGAGAGCATGTTGCCGAAATTCGAGCTCGTGCCCATCCGCACATATTTGATGATATTGGCGAATGTGCGCCGCCCTTCCTGCACCCCGTCCGCGAGGACGCCGAGGTCCTGGGCCAGCAGAATGATGTCGGCGACGCTGCGGGCGATATCGGTCGCGCCTTGCACCGACAGCCCCACCTCGGCGGCGCGGATTGCCGGAGCATCGTTGACCCCGTCCCCGATGAACCCGACAACATGACCGCGCGACTGCAGGGCGCGGATAATCCGGGTTTTCTGATCCGGGGAGACTCGCGCAAACAGATCCGTCTCATCGATGCGGGCCATCAATGCCGCGTCGGTCAGATCGGCGATGTCCGAGCCGGTCAGCAGATTGCGGTCGGGCAACCCCAGCGCACCCGCGACATGACGGACGACCGCCTCGTGATCGCCAGACACGACCTTGACGCGCACGCCGGCGCCGGTGAGCCGCGCGATCGCGGCGGCGGCGCTCTCTTTCGGCGGGTCGACGAACATGCAATGTCCGGCGAAGATCAAATCGCCTTCGTCATTCGCCTCTATGGCCCACTGCGTCCTGTCGAGCGGCTTCCAGGCAACGGCCAGCAGCCGATAGCCTTGTCCGGCTTGCTCTTCCTCCATGCGTTTGAGCGCCGCGCGCAGATCGTCGGTCAGCGCCTCGATCCGTCCATCGCGGCCCTCGACCCGGGTGGAGAGCGCGAGGATGCGTTCCGGCGCGCCTTTCACGATCAGGATGTGCTCATCCGGGCACTCCGCCAGCACCGTGACGGACCTCCGCTCGAAGTCGAACGGAACTTCGTCGACCTTCTTCCAATGCTCGAGCGAGCGGCCGGCGCAGGCCTTGATGATGGCTTGATCGAGCGGACTTCGAATCCCGCTGCTGAACGAGCTGTTGACGGCGGCGAGCGTGAGCGTCCGATCGCTTTCATCTCCTTGCGAGTCCGGATGTCCGACGAGCGAGATCTGCGCCTCGGTCAGTGTTCCCGTCTTGTCCGTGCAGAGGACGTCCATGGCGCCCAGGTCGTGGATCGCCGCAAGCCGCTTCACGATCACCGATTTCTTCGACATGCGAACGGCGCCGCGCGACAGCGTGACGGTCATGATCATCGGCAGCAGCTCGGGAGTGAGCCCGACGGCCAAGGCGACCGCGAACAGGAAGGACTGAAGCATCGGCCGGCCGAAGGCCAGATGCACGAGAAGCACGAACAGCACCAGGAAGAAGGTCATCCGCAGGACCAACAATCCCAGCCGATGGATCCCGCGCTCGAAAGCGCTCGGTGCTTCGCTGGTCAGCCCTCCGGCGATACCGCCAAACCGCGTGGCGGCCCCTGTCGCGACAACCAGCATGGCGGCTTCTCCGCTCACCACCGAGGTGCCGGAGAACAGCGCGTTGAAGGCGTCGGCCGGGACCTTCGCCGCGCATGGCCCGGCGCGCTTTTCCGCGGGAAACGGCTCGCCCGTCATCAGCGCTTCGTCGGCGTGGGTGTTGCGGCTGCGGATGACGACGCCGTCGGCGGGAACGAGGTCGCCCGCCCTGAGCTCGACCACGTCGCCCGGCACCACCATCGCGACCGGGAGAGAAACGAGCTTGCCGTCGCGATAAACGTCCGACTGTATCGCCACCGAATGTTTGAGCGCATCGGCCGAGAGCTCGGCACGGTGCTCCTGAACGACATCGAGCGTGATCGACATGGCGACCACCGCAACGATGATCCCGAAGCTCGCGGTATCGCCCGTCATTGCGGATATCGCCGCCGCGACGATCAGGATCGCGACCAGGGGATCGGCGCACTTGCGCACAACCTTGCGGAGCAAATGCCGGGTCGGCACATCCCGCACGGTGTTCGCCCCGAAACGAGACAGTCTGCTCGCCGCCTCTTCGGCGGTGAGACCCGAGGGCCCGCTGCCCAGCTCTCCGTAGAGGGTGTCTAAAGACCGACTCCAAAAGGCGCCATCTTGAACGGACATGTTCTGCTCTGCACGGTTCGGCGTCTTCGAAGGCATGACGGCTCGAATTCAATGTCCCCAAGGGATTGTGGCCATTCGAATGCCCCCTGTCGATGCGCGCCGACGCCGGAACGGCAGACCAGCCCGAGCGCCGTTGCAGACCATACGCGTTGATCTTTGCCGCGGTCTTATGTCCAATCGCGGCCGATGCGCGATCGAAGCGCCTGTGACCGGACGGGTATCGACATGGACGTGACCGTCAGCCCACTGCTCACGGACCTCTATCAGCTCAACATGATGCAGGCCTACCTGGATCGTGACGAAACGAAGCCCGCCGTCTTCGAGTTCTTCGTGCGCCGGCTGCCACGCGAGCGCGGCTTCCTGATGATGGCCGGGCTCGAGCAAGCCCTGCAGTATCTCGAGCAACTGCGTTTTTCTCCCCGCGACATAGATTGGCTCGCCTCGACCGGGCGCTTCCGCAGGAATTTCCTCGACTACCTGGCCAACTTTCGTTTCAGCGGCGACGTTCACGCCATGAGCGAAGGAACGATATTCTTCGCCAACGAACCCGTCCTGCGCGTCGTCGCGCCGCTGCCCGAGGCGCAGCTCGTCGAGACGCGCCTCATGAACATCCTGAACTTTCAGGCCCTGATCGCCTCCAAAGCGGCGCGCCTGATGCTGTGCGCGCCCGGGAAACAGCTCGTCGATTTCGGGCTGCGGCGCGCGCACGGGGCTGAAGCCGGCCTCATGGCGGCGCGGGCGAGCTACATCGCAGGCTTCGCCGGAACCGCCACCGTGCTCGCCGAACAGATGTTCGGGATTCCGACGTTCGGCACCATGGCGCATTCCTATATCGAGGCGTACGAGGACGAGGCGACCGCGTTCGAGACCTTCGCGCATGCGCGTCCGGACCATCTCACGCTGCTCCTCGACACCTACGATACCGAGAACGCGGCACGCAAAGTGGTGGCGCTGGCGCCGCGCCTGCGCCGCGCAGGGATCAGAATCAGCTCGGTCCGGTTGGACAGCGGCGACCTGATCGCCCTGGCGCGGAGCGTGCGGCATATTCTCGATCAGGGAGACGGGCTCCGAGACGTTGCGATCTTTGCCAGCGGCGGTCTCGACGAAAGCACCATCGCGGCGATCATCCGCTCGGGCGCGCCCATCGACGGCTTCGGCATCGGCGCGAGCCTCACGACCTCGGCCGACGTTCCCTTTCTCGACTGTGCCTACAAGCTGCAGGAATACGCGGGACTTCCCCGCCGCAAGTATTCGGCCGGCAAGGCGACCTTGCCGGGCCGCAAGCAGGTGTGGCGCCGCTACGACCGCAAGGGAGGAATGGCGGGCGACACCCTCTCGGTCGAGGGCGACCGACAGGCCGGCGACCCGCTTCTCCAACTAGTGATGCAGAACGGCCGCAGATCCGGTCCAGCGCCGAGCCTCGCCGACATCCGGGCGCATGCGACCCGCGAGCTCGCGCGTCTGCCCGAGCCTCTGCGCCGGCTCGACCCGAAGGCATCGTACCCGGTCGAGGTCGCGGACGCCTTGGTGCAGCTCGCCGCACAGGTCGACGCACGTCTCAAAATGCAACAGGGCATGCAGGCATGAGTGACATCCGCATCGGACCGCAGGATGTCCTGATTGTCGTCGACGTTCAGAACGATTTCTGTCCCGGCGGCAGCCTAGCGGTGCCGCGTGGCGACGAAGTCGTCGGTCCGATCAGCCGGCTCGCCCGGCAATTCGAGCATGTGGTGCTGACGCAGGACTGGCACCCGCCGGGGCACCAGTCGTTCGCCTCCGCCCATCCGGGCCGCAAGCCCTACGAGACGATCGACGTCGCCTACGGATCGCAGATCCTCTGGCCCGACCATTGCGTTCAGGGCACCCCCGGGGCCGAGTTCCGCGCGGATCTTCACATTCCCCACGCCGAGCTCATTCTGCGCAAGGGCTTCCGCCGGGAAATCGACTCCTACTCGACGTTCTACGAAAACGACCGCCGGACACCGACCGGCCTCATCGGCTATCTGCGCGAGCGGGACCTCTCTCGTGTTTTCCTCGCTGGTCTCGCCTTCGACTTTTGCGTCCGGTATTCGGCTGAGGACGCACATGCAGCCGGTTTCGCAGTGGTCGTCATGGAAGATGCCTGCCGCGGTATCGATGTCGGGAACTCCGTCGCCGAGACGCGTGTCCGTCTTGCCGAGCTCGGGGTGACAATCGTCCAAGGCGAGACTTTGGGCTGAGGTTCCGTGAATATGCTTCGCATGTTCACTTCTCATATCTCGCCTGAACCACGCCTTGACCCGGATCAATTCGAACGGGCGTGCATTTGCTAACGACACCGGGGAACGTGGGGGCTGCCAGCGGCCTCGGAGGCAGCAGTGGATCATTTGAACGAGAAAGAGCCTCGGCAGGCAGATGACCAGCGCGCTGAACAGGCCGAGATCGTCCCCGCTCCGCCCGGCGACGTCGTCGCGTGGCGCGCGGAATCGCATTTGCCGGTCCCACTGCGGCGTCGCAGGCGATGGCTCCGCGTCGCGCTCGTGCTTTTCCTGGTCGTCCTGGCCGGTGGCGGCGGGGCCTATTGGTGGCTGCAGACACGCGCGCACCTGCCCGCCGGGATCGTCTGGAGCAATGGGCGCATCGAGGCGGATCAAATCGACATCGACACGAAGTTCGCCGGCCGTCTCGCCGATCTCCTGGTCGACGAGGGCGATATGGTCAAGGCCGGCCAGGTCGTCGCGCGCATGGACACGAAGGATCTCGAGACATCGCTGCGCCGCGCGGAAGCCCAGCAACGACAGGCGCAGAAGGCCATCGATGAAGCGCGCGCCACGGTAGCTCAGCAGGAATCGCAGGTCCGGCTTGCCCAGCAGGAGCTCGATCGCACGCAATCCCTTGCACAAAGGGGCAATGCCACCCGCGAGCTGCTCGACCAGCGGCAGCAGCAGTTCGATTTCGCGACAGCCGCCCTGAATATAGCCCACGCCCGTGTGGCAGAGGCGGAACACGCGCTTGTTGCTGCGCAGCACAATGCCGACCTGTACCGCGTCAACATCGCCGACAACATGCTGATCGCCCCGCGCGATGGGCGCATCCAATACCGCGTGGCGAATGTCGGCGAGGTCCTGACGGCCGGCGGCAAGGTCCTCACACTGCTCGATCTCGCGTCCGTCTACATGGACATCTACCTGCCGACGCTCGACGCCGGCCGGATCAAGGTCGGGACCGATGCACGCATCGTCCTCGACGCCTATCCGAATGTGCCGATACCGGCCAAGGTTTCATTCATCGCCAACCAGTCACAGTTCACGCCGAAAACGGTCGAGACCCGGACCGAACGTGATCGGCTGATGTTCCGGGTCCGGGTGAGGATCGATCCGAGCCTGCTGCGGGCCCATGCCGAAGCGGTGCGCAGCGGGCTTCCCGGCGTCGCCTATGTCCGTATCGATCCGAAAGTCGCGTGGCCGGCCAACCTCGAAGGAACGCTTGGTAAATGACGAACGGCGCTCCGGTCGCGCGGCTCAACGGCGTGACGATCCGCTACGGGTCCGCCTGCGCTCTCGACGACATCACGCTCGACATTCCCGCCGGGTGCATGGCGGGGCTGATTGGACCCGACGGCGTCGGCAAGTCCTCGCTGCTGGCGATTCTTGCCGGTGCGCGCCGGCTGCAGTCCGGCACGGTCCATGTCCTCGGCCGCGACATGGCGGTGACACGCGAGCGTTCGGCCGCCTGCGAACGCATCGCCTACATGCCGCAGGGACTGGGACGCAATCTCTACCCGGATCTCAGCGTGCTCGAGAACATCGCGTTCTTTGCGCGGCTGTTTGGACAGACGCGCGACGAACGCGACGCGCGCATTGCCGAACTGTTGGCGAGTACGGGACTCGCGCCGTTCGCGGACCGGGCCGCGCGGAAGCTCTCGGGCGGCATGCGGCAGAAGCTCGGATTGTGCTGCGCCCTCGTCCACGATCCCGACCTCATCATCCTGGATGAGCCGACCACGGGCGTCGACCCGCTGTCGCGCCGGCAGTTCTGGGACCTGATCGATCGCCTGCGCCGCCGCCGGCCGGGGATGAGCGTGCTCATCGCGACGGCCTACATGGAGGAAGCCGAGCGCTTCGACTGGCTGGTGGCCATGGATGCGGGCCGGATCCTCGCCACCGGCTCGCCGACCGAGCTCAAAACCGCCACCGGAACCCAGGGAATCGAACAGGCGTTCATTGCCGTCCTGCCTGGCTCGCGGCGTCGCGGCGGCACCACGCTGCAGATCCCGCCGCGCCGATCCGACGACCACACGACCGTCATCGCGGCGCGCGACCTCACCTACCGTTTCGGAGATTTCACGGCCGTCGATCGCGTCAGCTTCACCATCGAACGCGGCGAGATCTTCGGCTTTCTCGGCCCGAACGGCTGCGGCAAGACCACCACGATGAAGATGCTGACCGGCCTTTTGCCGGCAATGTCCGGCGAGGCCTACCTCCTGGGACATCCCGTCGATGCCAGCGACATCGCCTCCCGGCGTCGGATCGGCTACATGTCGCAATCGTTCTCGCTCTACACCGAACTCACGGTTCGGCAGAACCTTGTTCTCCATGCGCGCCTGTTTCATCTGCCGCGGGAGAAATCGACGGCGAGGATTGCCGAGCTGGTCGAGCGCTTCGGCCTCGGCGACTATCTCGATCAGCCCGCATCGGATGTCCCACTCGGCCTGCGCCAGCGGCTGTCGCTCGCGGTTGCCGTCGTGCACGAACCCGAAATTCTCATCCTCGACGAACCCACCTCGGGCGTCGACCCGCTGGCGCGCGATCATTTCTGGGAGTTGCTGGTCGATCTCTCGCGCAACCAGAACGTCACGATCTTCATATCAACCCACTTCATGAACGAGGCGGCTCGCTGCGACCGCGTTGCGCTGATGGACGCCGGACGAGTCTTGGCGATGGACACGCCCGCGGCGCTTATCGCAAAGCGCGGCTCCCCCGATCTCGATCAGGCGTTCATCAGTTACCTCGAGGAAGCGAGAAATACGCCCCGTGCCGAGACTGACGAAGCGGCCTTCGTCCCGCCAGCCCCCGCCGTCCCGACATCGAACGGCGACCCCCGTCACGGTTCGTCGGATCGCTGGTTCAGCTTGCAGCGAATGCTGGCGTATACGGTCAGCGAGTCGCTCGAGCTCGTGCGCGACCCGGTCCGGATTTCGTTCGCGCTTTTCGGCACCGCTTTCCTGATGCTCATCTTCGGATTCGGGATCACGACCGACGTCGACAACTTGTCGTTTGCGGCCCTCGATCGCGATCAAACCCCGGAAAGCCGGGCCTATCTGGGCGAGCTCAGGGGATCCCGCTATTTCGTCGAGAAGGCTCCGCTTGTCGACTATGCGGATCTCGACCGGCGCATGCGCAGCGGCGACATCAAGGCGGCCATCGAGATTCCACCGAACTTCGGGCGTGACATCAAGCGCGGCCGCCCCGTGACGGTCGGCGCCTGGATCGACGGCTCGATGCCGTTTCGCGCGGAAACGATCCGCGGCTATCTGCTCGGCGTCCACCAACAGTATCTGGCGGATCCCGCCATCGGAACGAGCGGGGCCCCCACCCAGCCCACGCCCGCCACCGTCGAGGTGAGGTTTCGCTACAACCAGGATTTCGACAGCGTTTACGCCATGGTGCCCTCCACCATGGCGATGCTGCTGGTGCTGATACCGGCGATCCTGATGGCGCTGGCCATCGTCCGCGAGAAAGAGCTCGGCTCCATCACCAATTTCTACGTGACACCCGTCACGCGCAGCGAGTTTCTTATCGGCAAGCAGATTCCGTACGTCATCGTGGCGCTCGTGAACTTCGCCATGCTGTTCCTCATGGCGTTGTTCGTGTTCGGCGTGCCGCTGAAGGGCAGCTTTGCGGTGCTCCTGGTGGGCGCGGTTCTCTACGTCGTGACCACGACCGGCTACGGGATGTTGATCTCGGCCTTCACGCGCACGCAGATTGCGGCCCTGTTCGGCACCGCCATCTTGACCGTGCTGCCGGCCACGCAATTCTCCGGCATGCTGACCCCGGTCTCCTCACTCACCGGGATGGGAGCGATCATCGGCCGCGCCTTCCCGATGACCTATTTCCTCAAGATTTCCGTCGGCACCTTCACCAAGGGGCTGGGCTTTCACGACCTTGGAGCGGACCTTGTCGCGCTCGCCGTGATCATTCCGATCCTGCTGACGTTGAGCCTGCTGCTGCTGCGCAAGCAGGAGGCGTAGCACCGCCATGCGCACCATGCTCGCCAACATCTTCTGGCTCGGCACGAAGGAACTGCGCGCCTTCTTCCACGATATCGTGCTGGTCGGGCTCGTGATCTGGGCCTTCTCGTTCGCCATCATCAGCATGGCCCAGAGCAGCTTCCAGGACTTCCACGACGCATCCATCGCGATGGTCGACGAAGACCACTCCGAGCTCTCGCGTCAGCTCGCGAGCGTGTTCCTTCCGCCCTACTTCAAGCCCGTCGAATACGTCGCCCAGGCCGATGTCGAGTCCCTGATGAATGCCGGCCGATACACGTTCGTCATGAATATTCCGCCCCATTTCCAGCGCGACGTGCTGCGCGGAGACCAGCCGGCGATTCAGCTCAATGTCGATGCGACCGCCATGATGCAGGCCGGAATCGGCTCCGGATATGCCTATCAGATCATCAGCGATGAAATCGGACGATTCCTGTCGCATGGCGAGCCGGCGCAACAGACCCCCGTCGACCTCGACGTGCTGATCGCGTTCAATCCGAACGTGACAACCTCCTGGTTCACCACTGTCATGGGCGTGATCAACAACGTGAACATGCTGGCGATCATTCTCGCGGGCGCCGCGATCGTGCGTGAACGCGAGCATGGCACGATGGATCACCTACTGGTCATGCCGATTCGGCCGTTCGAGATCGCTCTTTCGAAGATCTGGTCGAATGGGCTGGTCATCACCTTGGCGACGGCGTTCTCCATTACCTTTGTGATTCAGGGTCTGCTCCGCATCCCGATCGCTGGCTCGATCCCGCTGTTCCTGGTCGGAGTGGTGATTTACCTTTTCTTCGCGACGGCGATCGGCATCTTCCTCGGCACGGTCGCCCAGTCGATGCCGCAGCTCGGCCTGCTTTACATTCTGATTGCCGTCCCAATGAACATGCTCTCGGGAGGCAATACGCCGCTCGAAAGCATGCCGGCTTTCTTGCGCAACGTGATGCAGGTCTCCCCGTCGACGCATTTCGTCTCCATGGCCCAAGCCATTCTCTATCGCGGTGCGGGCTTCGACGTGGTGTGGCCGCATTTCCTGGCGATCGCCGGAATTGGCGGCCTTTTTCTTGCGGTCGCGCTGACCAGGTTCCGCCGGGCGATCGGATAATCGATCTGACCACCGTCGCCTGAGCTGCGCCGGCTCACCCGTCTTCTCCGCTTGCACACAATTCCGCCCGGCACGTCACCATCGCTTCGGACGGCGGCTTTTGCGCACAATCGCGCGCTTCGGCCGGTAGGGGCTGTCCGGATTCGCATCGATGTCCACCTCGCGGACGCAGCCCTGTGGCCGCGTATGCGAGGTCCCGACCCGCCAGGGCCCCTCGCGAAGCCGGACGTTGCCGACCCGCGAGAGATAAAGGCAGCGCCACTCCCCGCCGGCCGGCAGACCGGATTTGCTCTCGCCCGCGAACTGGAAGGTCAGCGCTTTTTCTTCTCCGTCCGAGTGGCCGAGAATGACCGGGCAAACCTCCCGAGGACAGCCGTCATACACGCAAACAATCTGCCTGCGCTTGCGGATGGCTTCCTCGAACAGCTTGTAGGTGGAACTCGGCCCAGCGCGCACCTGATCGGTCTCATCCGTCACGAGGACAAGATACATCTGGTTTTTTCATCCGCACGAGCGCAATCCGTCCATGGTGCCCAGAAGCCGGTTATCGCCGCACCTGTGTGGAGCCATCAGGCGAGCATCGTTGCTGCGAGCACCAAGGTAAGCACCAGGAACAAGACGCCCGCTACCGGCCACCGACGCAGATACCTGTCGATGGCCTCCATGGCGGTACCTAAATTGCGGGCCGCACGCACGGCTCCGTTGCCTGCGGCCAGCAGGTCGCCTTCCGGGATGGCCGGCAGGACAGGGCCCCAACGCCAGAGCCCCACCGCAAGGAGGGCACCGACGAGGACGGGCCAGAGCACGCCCCATATCTGCTCGGGAGCGAACATGTCCGGCAGCGATCCGAGGTCGAGCCGGGAATACAGGATCCAGGGCAGCGCGACGGCCACGAAGCCGATCTCGAGCCAAGGCAGAGCGACCCCGCGTGGCACCGGCATCTGCGCGCTTTCCGCCCCGGCGCGCATGAGACGGCGCAGGAAATGCAGCATCAGCAGCGTGCTTCCGATCGCCGACAACGTGGCGAGCGCGCCCACGACGCTGTCCTCGAGCGGCGTCTTCACGGCGAACTTCGCCAATGCGCCTCCCGTCAGCGGCAGCCCGCCGAGCCCGAGCGCGAGCACTGCGGCCGGCAGCAACACCAGCCAGCGGCCGCGGGAATTGGGGGACGCGCCTACGCCCAACGCAAGAAACAAGCCGCCTTTCGCCAGGATGTGGCACACCGCATAGAACGCCACCGCGATCGAGATGTTCGGGTCGCCGGTCGCGAGCCCCGTGCCGAGCACGGCCGCGATCAATCCCATCTGGCTCACGCTCGAATAGGCCAGCACCGTCTTGGGATTGAGTTGCGTCAGGCCGACCACGACGCCATAGAACGCCGCGAAGAGTCCGAGAGCCGCCAAAACTTCGCCCCAGCCCGGGGGCGCGGCCGCGAAGGGCAGAAAGCGGATGAGCCCGATGACACCGGCCTTGACCGCAGCTCCACTGAGCACGGCCGCAGCCGGGATCGGCGCCGCCGAATAGGTGAGCGGCATCCACACGTGCAATGGCACCAGGCCGATTTTCACGCCGAAGCCCAGGATGAGCAGCGCCAAAGCCGAATCGCGCCACGGCGAAGCCGGCAGGGCCGCGACGGCGTCGCGGATGAGCAGGCTCCCGTGCGGACTGCCCGCGGCGACGAGCACGAAGCCCATCAGCAGAAACCCCTCGCCGAGCAGAGCGAAGGACATATAAACGACGCCCGCCCGCCGCACGGCCAGCGTGTCGTCGAAAACGACGAGCCCATAGGCCGCGAGGCTCACGAGCGTGAAGAACAGATAGAAGCCGATCATGTCGGCGGCCATGAAAACGCCGAGGCTTCCGATCAACGTCATCAGCCACCACACGGCGAATCGTCCGCTGGCCGGCGCATTGCGCAGCCACGCGTGCGCATAGATCCCGGCCGCGATCCAGAGCAACGCGGCGGCGCCGAGCAGCATCCTCCCCGGCGTGTCGCTCGCGAACGCGAGCCCGAGCAGCCATTGCGGCAGGACGAGACTCGATCCATCGACCGCCGTCAGCGCCAGGGCGAGCGCGGGCACGGGTGCCAGCGGCAGCAGTGGCGATATCCGGTCGCGCGCTCGCTCCGATATGCACGCCAGCAGCATGGCGAACGGAACCGCCAAGGCGAGGAGCAGCAGAAACTGCGTGCGGGTCATCGGCTCTCGCTCCGCGAGGTCCCGGAACGCGTCGGCCAAATCGCAAGGCGGCCCGTCATGGTGTCGCTCCGCGTCTCAAAACCGGCCGACCTGCAGCCATTCGAGCGGCTGCAGCGGCAGGAACCCGAGCAAGATCGCGCACAGCGCCAGAACGAGCGGCACCATCTCCCGGCCGATCGACACCGGGGCGGAGGCCTTCAGGGGAACCGCCGGTATGGTCAGTGTCTTGCCCAGTGCCATGAAGACGTATCCCCCTGCGAGCAGTCCTCCGGCCAGGATCACTGCGGCCCACCACCATTGGCCTTCCGTGACAGAGGCGAGCAGCAGCAGCCATTTGGCCGAGAATCCGCCGCTCGGCGGCACACCGATCAAAGAGAGCCCGGCCAGCGCGAAGGCGAACACCGTGAGCGGAAGCATGCGGCCGACGCCCGCAAGCTCGGCGATCCGGTCGTGGCCGACCGCCTCGGCGATCAGCCCCGCGGCCATGAACATGGCCGCCTTCGCAAAGGCATGGGAAAAAAGCTGCAGCCAGCCGCCGGTCCAGGCGACGCTCGCCCAGGGCTCATGCGCGGCCGGCCCGCCGCTCAGCGGGAAAATGAAGAACAGATATCCGATCTGCGCAATGGTCGAATAGGCGATCAACAGCTTGAGGCGTTGTTGCCGCAGAGCCAGCACGCTGCCGACAAGAACCGCGCCGGCGCCGAGCGCGGCGAGGAACTGGGCGGCGGCCAGATTCATCAGGCCCGGCATGGCGTCGAACCACAACCGCACGATCAGAAAGAAGGAGCCTTTGACCACGAGAGCCGAAAGCACGGCGCTCCCGAGGGCTGGAGCACCGGCATGCGCGGGAGGCAGCCACAGATGAAACGGGAACAGCGCCGTCTTCGCCAGAAGCCCCATCGTCATCAGCGCGGCCGCGATCCAGGCGGCCGGCTCGGCCTCGACGCGACCGGCAAGCAGCGCAATGTCGAGCGTGCCGTAAGCGCCGTAGATCAGCACGGCCCCGAGCAGATAAAGGATCGAGCCGAACAGGGCGAAGAGCATGTAGCGCAGCGCGGCCTGGATGGTGTCGGCATAACCTTTGAGGCACACGAGCGGCACCGCCGCGAAGGTGAGCAGCTCGAGCGCGACGTAGAGATTGAACAGGTCGTCGCCGAGAAAGACGGCATTGAGCGCGCTCCACACTGCGAGCAACAGCAGCCAGAACGCGAAGGGCCCCCGCGCATCGGGCGATCCGCGCGGCTGGCCGAACTCGCCGCGTGCAAACAGCCCCGTCGCGCAGACGACGATCGCGGTCGTGAGCATCATGGCGGCCGAGATGCCGTCGGCCCGCAGCGCAATGCCGAGCGGCGGGGTCCAGCCGCCGACGATATAGACCAGGGACTTGCCGCCGTGCCAAACCGCGACCCCGGTCGCGATCGCGATACCGAGGCCGACCGGCAGCAAGGCCATGGCAATGTGCTCGGCGTACCGGCCGAGCACCAGCATCAGCAGGATGCCGACGACGGGACTCACAATGGCCAGCACCAGCAGAAAGCCGCCCGCGGTGGTGACATCGGCGAAGGTCGCGGCATCATGCATCGGGAGCACTCTGATCCGCTCCGGCAGAAGACTGCCGGGGTGGATGACCTCTCAACGGATCGCCTTCCGACTTTCTGCTTGCGGCCTGGTCCCCTCCGGTACGGCCGTCCACCTTTCGCGATCAGGTCTCGTCGGAGTTCAATGTCGCCCGGCCGGTTTCCGCGACGAGCCGCAGCAACAGCGCAACGCAGATCGCCGTAGCCGAGAAGGCGACCACGATCCCGGTGATGACCAGCGCCTGGGGAACCGGATCGCCGCCGAGTCCGGCCGCGGCCCCGCGTCGGGCAATCACCCCGAACAGCAGGAACACGCCGGTCCCGATCAGATTGAAGCTGAGGATTTTGTGCAGCGGCTCGGCTCTGACAATGAGACCGAACAGGCCCAATCCCACGAGGCCTGCGCCGCATATGCCGAACACGCTTGCACCGATCATGGCTGCGGCATCCGTTCCGGCGGGCCTGCCGCCAGGAGGCCGAGCGTGACGCCGATCGAGAGCGTCAAGGTGGCCTCCGCGACGACGATCAGCGGCTTGGCGAAGCTCGCCGGATACGCCAGGAAAGCGCCCGCGAGCACGAAACCCGCGAGGCCGATCGCCAGGAAGATTGCCGGCCCGACGACCAGCATCAGCCGCACGGAACGCAAGCCGATCGGGGGGACGCGCTGCAGGCCGGCGATCATCACGAGAAGCCACATGGCGGCCAGAACCGTGCCGCCCTGAAAGGCGCCGCCCGGACGGCTGGCGCCCGTCCAGAACATGTAGATGCCGAACATGATGCCGATCGGCGGCAACACTTGCGCCAGGAGCGTGAGCGCGCCGCTCGGCTGCAACCGGACGAGCAGCGCCGGCGCTCCGCCCCACGCCCGGTCGTGCGCCAACGACCAGACGCCGACCAGGGCGAGCAGCAGGACGACTTTCTCGAGCAACGTATCGAACGCGCGATAGACGAAGAGAACGCCCGCGACCGGATTGCCGAGCCCGCTTTGCGCCAAATGTGCCATCGCCGACGGCGCGAGCGTGGGTGCGTTCTCGGGCGGGAAGAGCATGACGGCTGCGAGACCGGCGGCAATCACCGCGCTGAGCGCACCCGCTGCAAGCCGTGCCGGCAGACCCATCTCCGCCGTCGGCTCGCTCTGCCGCAGGCGTGCGGCTGCGCCGAGCAACAGCATGCCGGTGACTCCGCTGCCGATCGCGGCTTCGGTGAGGGCGACGTCGATGGCAGACAGCCGCACCCAGACGAGCGAGACCAGCAATCCGTAGACCACGAACACGATGGCGGCGGTGAAGGCGGCACGCGCGAAAACGACCCATCCGGCGAGCACCAGGACGAGCACCGCCAGGCCGGCATCGAGGAGAACGGCCGCAGTCATTGGCGTACGCCCTCGCGTATCACCAGGCGCGCGACGAGCTGCGCAACGACCGCACCGGAGAATTGCACGAGCAGCCATATGCAGATCAGCTTCAGCCCGCCGGCAATGCCGTGCGCGCTTGGCAACAGCCCGAGCACGACAAGCCCGAGCCCAAGATTGTCCGCCTTGGTCAGTGCATGCAGGCGTGTCAGCGTGTCGGGAAAGCGCAGCAGACCGACCGTCCCGGCCAGGAAGAAGAACGCGCCGGCCGCGACGGCGAGAACGGTGAAGATGTCGAGCCAAAGGGTCATTGGCGGTCTGCCGTCGCTTCCATCTCCGGTTCGGAAGCGCCTCCGACGAACGCAACCGATGCGAACGCGGCGAGCAGCGCCAGCATCAACGCGACATCCACAACGGGCGGAGTGCGCGTGGCGGCCGCCAGCAAGGCCAGCGCGGCCACGCCCCCGGTACCGATGAGTTGCGCGGTCATCATGCGGTCAGCACGGGCCGGCCCATGGAAAAGGCGCAGCAGGCCGGCGGCCACCGTCGCCAGAATGAAAACGGCTGCCGCGAACAGAAACGTCATCATGGTCGCCCGCCTCCGAGCGCCTCGCGGAACAGCGCCTCTTCCGCCGCCATATCGGCCGCGACCGGCCCCGTCGCATCGAGACAATGGATGATCAAAATGTCCTCCCGGTCCGACCCGCAGGGCAGCGTGCCGGGCAGAAGCGTCGTCATCGTGCAGAAGGCGTTCAGCGCCGGGCCGGGCGGGAGATGGGGCCGATAGCGCACGAACCCCGGCCGTAGCGGCAGCCGGGGATCGAGCGCCCTCATGGCAACATCGAGCCCCGCAATAATCGATTGGCGCAGAAAGCGGAGCGCCAGCCGGATCAGTGCGACAGGACGGAGCCGCCATTCACCCGGCGGGAGCAGGTGCAGACTCGCCCATGCGGCCGCGAAAGCCGCGGGAATTCCGACCAGAATATCCAGCGGATCAACACCCAAAAGGATCACCCAGAAACCGAGCAAGCCTGCGGTTCGCGCCAGCAGACTGCGAAGCGGAAAACGATTGGCTTCATCTCGCTGATGCGTCCAGACCATGCCGCTGCCCTCGCCGGACACGGCAGCATCGCATCCGCTCTCGACGCCGGCACAGTTGGACTTCGGTCCCATATTCCGGGTCCGTCAGCCCGCTTAGCATTCGGGGATATCCGGCTTCACACGCAGCCGGACCCGCGCGGCGGAGGCGGAGCTGTCCGCGCGTCAACGTAGTCCCGCGAGGGTGGCGAGCGCTGGTGACCGATCGTTCCGGCGCCGGCATCGCGTCCCGAAGCGCAACGTCACGACATGCAAGCGAAGACGCTCGTCAGAGGGATAAAGCGCCTGTCGATCCTCGTTGCGATCGTCGCTGTGACGTTCTTCGGGGTTCGCGTGTACGACGTCCAGCGCGGTCCGCCTCTCGCGCTGTGGCACACCCATGTGCCGCACGAGCTCGGGGCCACGGAGCTCGACGCCGCCGATTGGCGTCGATATCTCGCCGAGGAAGCCAGGATCTTCGACGACGTTCGCCGCGAGGTCACGGACAAGCTCGAGCCCGAGGAGCGTGTTGCGGCGAACCGGTATTTCGCTGAAAGCCCAGCCTACCCGCCGCACTTCCGGCAGGATTTCAACCGGTCGTACGTGCTCGAACCGGACGGAACTCCGGTCGGCGCGGTGGTGCTGCTGCACGGGCTGACCGATGCGCCCTACAGCCAGCGCCACATCGCACAGGTTTATCGCGACCACGGCTTCGTCGCGATCGTCATCCGGCTTCCCGCTCACGGAACCGTTCCAGCCGCTCTGACCGACGTGGAATGGGAGGACTGGCTCGCCGCGACCCGGCTCGCGGTGCGCGAAGCGAAGCGGCGCACGTCTCCCACGGCCCCTCTGCAGATCGTCGGCTTCTCCAACGGCGGGGCGCTGGCCCTCAAATATGCGCTCGACGCCATCGCCGATCCGCAGCTCGCCGCACCTCAGCGTCTCGTCCTGATCTCGCCGATGATCGGCATCACACGCTTCGCGCGGTTCGCCGGGCTGGCGGCATTGCCGGCGGTCTTCCCGGCTTTCGCCAAGGCCGCTTGGCTCAGCATCCTGCCAGAGTTCAATCCGTTCAAATACAACTCGTTTCCGGTCAACGGCGCGCGCCAATCCTATCGGTTGACCCAGGTCCTGCAGCAGCAGATCGCAAGCTATGCGCGAACGGGTGAGCTCAACCGGCTGCCGCCCATCATCACCTTCCAGTCCGTCATGGACTTCACGGTCAGCACGCGGGCGATCATTTCCGCATTCTACGACCGGCTTCCGGCGAACGGCAGTGAGCTCGTCCTGTTCGACCTCAACCGGACCGTCAAGTTCGGCCCGCTTCTGCGCCCGTCCGCGGACGCGGCGCTCACGCGCCTGCTTCCTCCCGCCGCCCGGCTCTATCGAACCGCGATCATCACCAATACGAACGAGCACAGCAGCGAAGCCGTCGAGCGGACGACCGAGCCCGGCACCACGACCGAGCACACGCGCGCGTTGGGGCTGAGCTACCCGCCCGGCCTTTATTCGCTGTCGCACGTCGCCCTGCCGTTTCCGATGACCGACGGTCTGTACGGATTGACCCCCGATCCGGCCGACGATTTCGGCATCACTCTCGGCGCACTGGCGCCGCGCGGAGAGCGGAACGTGCTGATTGCGAGCCTCGATTCGTTGCTGCGCGTCGCCTCCAATCCGTTCTTCCCGTACATGATCGGCCGCATCGAGGAGGGAATCGATCAGCTCGCCTCTGCGCATGCGGCGGCGATGCCGGTCGCATTGCCGTCCGGTTCGGCGGAGGACCGCAGCGATATGAAAGACGACTTGGCGCCAGCCGCCGCCGAACGGTCCGTGGCGCCGCCGTGAATGACGGTAGCGGGAGACGCGATCACCGGAATCGAGACGAGAGCCAGCGTGAGCTGACGACGACGAAGGAGGACCATCATGCTGTTCGACGGCGGCTTCAACTTTTCCAACTTCCTGGTCGACGTCCTCGCCATATTCGTGTTCGTCGTCTGGTTCTGGCTGCTCATCATCGTCGTCGGCGATCTCGTGCGGCGCCAGGACATCTCCGGTTGGGGCAAGGCGATCTGGGTCGTCGCCCTGATCGTATTTCCCTACTTCGGCGTGCTCGCCTACCTGGTCTTCCAAAGCGGCGGCATGGCGGAACGAAACAGTCGACAGGCTCAGCAGGCGCGCGACGAGCTTCGGCGCGTCGTCGGCTTCAGCGTCGCCGACGAGATCCAGAAGCTCGACGGGCTCAAGAAGTCGGGATCGATCACGGACGCGGAATTCGCCCGCCTGCGCGCCAAGCTCGTGCAGTAGGTTCGATAATCAGAACGATCCGAATGTCGACCCCAGGATGATGACGACCACGAGGGCGAGGATGGGTCCGACGATGCCGGCCACCGCGATGTCGAGATAGCTCTTGCGATGCGTCGAGCCGCAGACGGCGAGCAGCGTCACCACCGCGCCGTTGTGCGGAAGGCTGTCGAGCGTGCCCGAGCCGATCACGGCGACGCGGTGCATGAGCCCGGGATCGATGCCCAGTTCGCTGGCAAGCCGCATGTAGGTTTCGCCGAGCGCATCGAGCGCGATCGTGAGCCCGCCCGAGGCCGACCCGGTCAGGGCGGCGAGCACATTGGTGGCGACGGCCAACGACACGAGCGGCCCGCCTTCGATCGAGAGCACCCAGTCGCGCACCATCGCGAACGCCGGCAGCGCGGCGACGACGGCGCCGAATCCGACCAGGCTTGCGACGCTGACGACGGGCAGCACGGACGCATTGGCGCCGGCGTCCATGCTTTCGCGCAGCGCCGGCAGGCGCCGCAGGTTGACGGCGA
Source organism: uncultured Hyphomicrobiales bacterium (assembly GCA_964449645.1). Lineage (GTDB taxonomy): Bacteria > Pseudomonadota > Alphaproteobacteria > Rhizobiales > Xanthobacteraceae > CAYVBN01. The sequence goes on along the minus strand of CAYVBN010000021.1, from coordinate 211 downwards.
TCAACGTCGCCGTCGCCACCGCGAGCGCCACCGCCACCGACCAGACGCCGGCGACCGCGGAGAGCGACGTTCCGCCCCAGCGCTCCTCGGCGAGGAACGAAAAATCGAGCCGCGGGAGCACAACGATCGACATGACGAGATTGACGCCGATGACCACGACGAGCGGCAGCACGGCGAGCCCGATGGGCGGCCTCGTATCGCTGTGGAGGCC
>CAYVBN010000020.1:0-8791 GCA_964449645.1 uncultured Hyphomicrobiales bacterium | reverse complement strand
CACTGCAATTGTCCAATAGCCAGAGGGGTGGCTGGGAGGAAAAGCAGATGAAGCGCTCGTTACTCGCAGGATTGGCGGTGCTCGGCCTCGCGCTCGCGGCGCCGGCGCAGGCCGATACGATCAAGATCGGCGTCGTGCTTCCCTATTCGGGGGTCAATGCCGACCTCGGCAACCAGATCGACAAGGCGTTCGACCTTTACGTCAAACTGCACGCCAAGGACATCGCCCCCAACAAGGTCGAGATCGTCAAGCGCGACGAGGGCCCGCCGACCGGCGCGCAGGCCAAGACGGTCGCGACGGAGCTCATCACCAACGACAAGGTGAACATCCTTACCGGCTTCGTGTTCTCGCCCTCCGCGATCGCCCTCGCGCCGGTCGTCACGCAGGCCAAGATCCCGATGGTGATCGCCAACGCGGGCACCGCCTGGATCACGAACCTGTCGCCCTACATTGCACGGCTGTCGTTCAGCATGTGGCATCCGGCCTATCCGATGGGCCCGTTCGCCTACAACAACATCGGCTGCAAGACGGCGGCCGTGGCCTACACGGATTTCCCGCCCGGCAAGGACTCGGTCGAAGCCTTCAAGACCGGCTTCGAGAAGGCGGGCGGCAAGGTGACCCTGTCGATCCCGCTGGGCAGCCCGGTGCAGGTGCCCGACTTCACGCCGTTCTTCCAGCGCATCAAGGACGCACATCCGGACTGCATGTACGTGTTCATCCCCTCGGGTGCGCACGCCACCGGCGTGATGAAGGCTTATGGCGAGCTCGGCATGCGCAAGGCCGGCATCAAGCTGATCGGGCCGATGGACCTCATCCCCGACAACAAGCTGCAGGACATGGGTGACGCGGCGATCGGCACGATCGTGATGGGGCACTACGCGGTCGATCTCGACAACGCGCAGAACAAGGCCTTCAACAAGGCGTGGCACGAGGCCTATGGCCCCAACTCCTATCCGGACTTCATGTCGGCGGCCGGCTGGGACACGATGCACGCCATCTTCGACGCCATCAAAAAGCTCAACGGCAAGGTCCAGGACGGCGCCAAGGTCATTGCCGCGCTCGAGGGCTGGTCGGCCGACGGCCCGCGCGGGCACGTGATGATCGATGCGAAGACGCGCGACATCGTCGAGGACGAGCACGCCATGGAGGTGGTGCGCAAGCCGGACGGCAAGCTCGGCGTCAAGGTGATCGGCACCACCAAGGCGGTGAAGGACGAGTGCAAGGAGCTCAAGGTCGGGCGCTGCGGCTCGTAATATACGCAGCGTGATTCGATCGCCGCCGCGCCCCGCCGCGCGGCGGCGCCTTGCGCCACAAGGAACCGGCGCGTGCCGCATTTCGCCATCACAGCCGTCAGCATCCTGTTCGACGGGCTGGCCTACGCGATGTTCCTGTTCATCGTCTCGGTCGGCCTCTCGATCACCATGGGGCTGATGGGTTTCGTGAACCTGGCGCACGGCGCCTTCGCGATGGCGGGCGGCTACATCGTGGTATCGCTCACCCGCTCGCTCGGCGTCGATTTCATTCCTTCGCTCGTCATCGCGGCGGTCCTGGTCGGTGCGGTGAGCGTCGTGTTCGAGCGCGGCCTCTACCGCCGACTCTACCGCGCGACCGATCTCGAGCAGGTCCTGCTGACGATCGGGCTCGCCTACGTGGCGATCGCCACCTTCACGTATTTCTATGGGCCGATCCCCAAGTCGGTTCCGTTGCCCGCTTGGCTGCAGGGCGACGTCAATCTCGGCTTCCGCGCCTTTCCGAGCTACCGCGCCTTCATCATCGCGCTCGGCGCGGTTCTGATCGCGGTTCTGTGGTTCGGCTTCGAGCGCACCAACGTGGGCGCCAAGATTCGCGCCGCGGTCGACAATCGCCGCATGGCCGAGTCGGTCGGCATCAATGTCGATCGGCTGTTCACGCTCACCTTCGCGGTCGGCTCGGGCCTGGCGGCGCTCGGCGGCGGGCTGGCGATCCAGTTGTTCGGGCTCAATCCGAGCTTCGCGGTCGTCTATCTCGTGCTGTTCCTGATCGTCGTCGCCGTCGGCGGGCTCGGCAGCCTCAAGGGCACGCTGGTCGCCGCGCTCGTGCTCGGCATCTTCGACACCGCCGGCAAGTATCTCTATGCCGATGCGGGCGGCTTCTTCATCTATGCGGTCACCGTTCTGGTGCTCCTGATCAGGCCGGCGGGGTTCTATGGCCGTGAATGAGCTGACAAGCGTGCGCAATCCGCCGGACAGTCACGCGGCGCGCCTGCGCGCGGCGAAATTCCTCGCCGACCGGCACCGCTTCCGTCTCGGCGAGGCGCTGCCGTGGATCGTCGCGGTGGCGGCGTTCTTCCTGGTTCCGGACCGCATGACGTTCGGCAGCCAGGTGCTCATCATGGTGCTGTTCGCGCTCTCGCTCGACCTCATCCTCGGTTATGCGGGGATCGTCTCGCTCGGACATGCCGCCTTCTTTGGCATCGGCGCCTATACGGTCGGGCTCGGCGCGGCACGTCTCGGTTGGACCGAGCCGATCAGCGGTCTTTTTGCCGGGGCGCTGGCGGCGGCGCTCGTCGGCCTCGTGTCAGGCTGGTTCCTGCTGCGCTATCGCGGCCTGACGCTGCTGATGCTCACGCTCGCGACCGCCATCATGCTGCAGGAGGCCGGCAACCTGCGCTCCGACATTTCCGGCGGTTACGACGGGCTGCCTGGTCTGACGTTCGATCCGCTGTTCGGCGTGTTCAATTATGATCTCTACGGGCACGTCAATTATCTCTACGCGCTCGCGGTGCTGGCGGTGGTGTTCTACGTCGTGCGGCGCATCGTCTACTCGCCGTTCGGCCAAGCGCTCACCGGCGTGCGCGAGAACGTGCGCCGCATGCACGCCATTGGCTCGCCGGTGCATCGGCGGCTCGTGACCGTCTACACGATCGCGGCCGGCATCGCCGGGATCGCCGGCGCGCTGTTCACCCAGACCAATGCTTACGTCACGCTCACGGTGTTCGACTTCGACGTCTCGGCCAAGGTGATGGTCATGCTGATCCTCGGCGGCACCGGGCGGCTTTACGGCGCCTTCGTCGGCGCGGTCGTCTACATGGTGCTGGAGGATCATCTCTCGAAGCTGAGCCCCACGTTCTGGCAGCTCGGCATCGGGCTGCTGCTGATCCTCACCGTGCTGTTCGCGCGCCGCGGCCTGCTCGGCCTGTTCGAGGACGCGGCCCGCTCCTTCGCCAAGCGGAGGGCGTCGTGAGCGTGCCGGCGCTGCAGGTCCAGAATCTCAACCGCAGCTTCGGCGCGCTGCACGTGACGCGCGACATCGACCTCACGCTCGAGCGCGGCGCACGCCGGGCGCTGATCGGACCGAACGGCGCCGGCAAGACGACGCTCGTCAACCTCATCACCGGCGTGCTCCAGCCGTCCTCCGGCCGCGTGCTGCTCGACGGGGAGGACATCACCGCGACCTCGCAGGCCGAGCGCGCCCGCCGCGGGCTCGCCCGCACGTTCCAGATCAATCAATTGTTTCGCGGCCTCACCGTGCTGGAAAATCTCTGCCTGACGATCGGCGAGCGCGACGGCGAGTGCAACAACCTGTGGCGCGCGGCCGGCGCGAAGCCGTCGGTGATCGAGGAGGCGCTCGATCACCTCGAGTCGCTTCGCCTCGTCGACGATGCGCTCAAGCTCGTGCGCGAACTGCCTTATGGCCGCCAGCGCCTGGTCGAGATCGCGATCGCGCTGGCGCAGCGTCCGCGCGTGCTGCTGCTCGACGAGCCGGCCGCCGGCGTGCCGTCGTCCGAGAGCCATGTCATTCTCGATGTCATCGCCGGCCTCGACCCCGACATCACCATCCTGATCATCGAGCACGACATGGACGTGGTGTTCCGCTTCGCCAAGCGGATCACCGTTCTGGTCGGAGGCGCGGTGTTCACCGAGGGCACGCCGCAGGAGATCATGGCGAGCGAGGAGGTGCGCGCCGTCTATCTCGGCCAGAAGTCGCAGCGAGGCCGTCATGCCTGACGGGAAGGCCGCGCTCGCGCTCGATGGCGTCCACGCCGGCTACGGCGAGACGGTGGTGATCGAGAACATCAACGTTGCGCTGGCGCCGACCGAGACGCTCTCCATCATCGGCCGCAACGGCGTGGGGAAAAGCACGCTGCTCGCCACCATCATGGGGCACACGACCCTGCATCGCGGCCGGGTGCAGCTCGCGGGCAGGGACGTCTCGCGGCTCGCCACCTATCGGCGTGTCCATGCCGGCCTGGGCTACGTGCCGCAGGAGCGGGAGATCTTTCCCTCGCTCACCGTGCGGGAAAATCTCGACGTGGCCGCGCGCCCCGGGCGCTGGACGATCGAAGCCGTGTTCGAGCTCTTCCCCAAGCTCGCCGAACGGCGGTCGAACGGCGGCAACCAGCTCTCGGGCGGCGAGCAGCAGATGCTGGCGATCGGTCGCGCTCTGGTCGGCAATCCGTCGGTGCTGCTGATGGACGAGCCCTCCGAGGGGCTCGCGCCGGTGATCGTCGAAGAGCTCGTCGGCGTACTCAAGCGGCTGGCCGACACCGACGCGTTGAGCCTTATTTTGGTCGAGCAGAACACGCTGCTTGCGCTTGAGCTTGCGGCGCGCGTGCTGGTGATGGACCGCGGCCTGATCGTCTATGACGGTCCGAGCGAGGCGTTGCGGCAGGATCCCGCGCGCCTCGACCGGCTGATGGGGCTGGGGCAGCGGTGATTGCGCCACGATGCAGCAAGCACGAATTTCCAATTCAGTGTCGATCACAGGGGGGAATTATGGGGAGATTTTCCGGGGTTGCGGGTCGCGTTTCATTGATGTGGCTCGCCGCCACCATTCTGTTCTGCATCCCAATCGGTGACGTGGCCAACGCAAAAGAGATCAAGGTGTTCGCGCTGGGGGCGAGCAACACGAATGGGAAAGGTGTCAGCGCCTCCCAAGCGTGGCCGGCGCAGCTCGAGCGCATGCTGCGCGCGAAAGGCTATGAGGCAACGGTCACGGTCGATGCAATAAACGGCGACACCAGCGCGGGCGTTCTCAGCCGTGCGAGCCGCATCCCGCCCGGAACGCAGGTCGTTGTTTTCGACACGGGCGGCGACAATGACAAGCTGCGCGGCATGGCCGGCGATACGAATGCCAACCGGGATCGAATCGCCGGCGCCATCCGTTCGCATGGTGCGGTGCCAATCCAGGCGCCGTACCGGAAGCTCATCGGTCCCCAGCGGAGCGGCGGCGCCGGCTATCAGCCGGACGGAATCCATTTGACCGCCGCATCCCACGAGAAGGTCGCCGCCTATCTGCTGTCGCGGGTCATCGCCGCGACCAAGGGAGCGCGTTGACGCCCCGGGCGGCTTTGTGAACTTGACGTGTCCTTGTGCTAGGCTGCGCGCGCAATACACGGACGGCAGCCATGCACTCCCATTCGATCGACGATTTTCGCCATTCGCACGTCTTCCTCGGCGAGGCGCATGAGCGCAACGAGCGTAAGACGTGGGCCGTCATCGCGATCTGCACGGTGATGATGGTCGCCGAGATCGTCGGCGGTTTGTGGTTTGGATCGGTGGCGCTCGTCGCCGACGGGCTGCACATGTCCACTCACGCGGGTGCGCTTCTGATCGCCGCGTTGGCCTATACCTGCGCACGGCGCTATGCGGGTGACGAGCGTCTGGCCTTCGGCACAGGCAAGCTTGGGGATCTGGCGGCGTTTACCAGCGCAATCGCCCTGACAATGATCGCACTGCTGATCGGCTACGAAAGCATCGCGCGCTTCTTTCATCCAGTGCCGATCGCGTTTGACGAAGCGATACCCGTCGCCGTTCTCGGATTGGGCGTCAACGTGCTCAGCGCATTTCTGCTGCGTGACGGGGAGGGGCACCACCACGGGCACATTCACGATCACCCCGAGACGCGAGGCCACGATCACCCTGCGCACGACAGAACGAGCGATGTCCATCGCGACAACAACTTGCGCGCCGCGTTCGTGCACGTGGTGGCTGACGCGGCCGTTTCCGTCCTGGTCATCCTTGGTCTCCTCGGCGGGCGACAATTCGGATGGACCTGGATGGACCCTCTCATGGGCCTGGTCGCGACCGTGGTCATCCTCAGCTGGTCCTGGACGCTCGTACGCTCCGCCGGCGCGGTCCTGCTCGACGTCGCACCCGATCCGGGCTTATCGCGCACCATCGCGGCTCGGCTGGAGCAGGGCGGAGATCGGGTGGCGGATCTCCACCTTTGGCGCGTAGGGCCGGGGCATCTCGCGGTCGTGGCTTCGCTCGTGACCGACAACCCGAGAACCCCGGCTCTCTACAAAGAGCGTCTCGCCGGATTGCCCCAACTGTCGCACGTCACCATCGAAGTAGAACGTTGCCCCGGCGCTCACGGCTGATCGAGGCGGCGCAGAGCTGCCCGCCGCATCCGGCTCAGACCCGCACCAGTGTCATGATCCCCTTCGGGAAGATCTCCTCCGGCTTGGCCAGCCGGTGGGCGATGCCCTGCTCGTGGCAATATTGCAGGAAGGTCTCGAGCGTCGGGCGGTTCTCCTCGATGCCGAACGGGAACGGGTCGCCGTCGAACATGTCGCGCATCTTGCGCGCATAGGTCGGAAGCCAGGGAAGCGGATAGCGCGACACGGCCGGATCGAACAGGCGCTCGAGGCTGCGGCGCTTCGATTCGTTGAACGCGTTGTAGAGATTGCGCGCGATCCACGGGTTCTGCTTCAGGATCTCGGCGCGCACCGCGATCACGTGCATGATCGGGAACACCTTGGTGCGGCGGTAGTAGTCCTCTTCGAGCCCGAGATAGTCGGGGAACAGCCGCTCGATGTCGGGATGGCCCTGGAGAAAGCAGTTCGGCGGCCGGGCGATGAGCGCGCAGTCGATCTCGCCGCTCGCCAGCATCTCGCTCAAGGACTTGTCGCGCACGCGCGGGAGCGCGACGCCCGTGGGCAGGTTGAGCTCGACCATCTCGATGCGGCCGTTCTCGTTGGTGCCGGCCTGCACCCATTGGACGTCCTGCAGCCGCACGCCGGCCTCGTGCTGCAGCCAGCCGCGCATGTAGACGGCGGCGGTGTGCGCCCATTCGGGCGAGCCGATGCGCTTGCCCTTGAGGTCCTGCGCGGTTTTGATGCCCTTCTTCTTGTTGACGTAGAACGAGCTGAAGCGGAACAGCCGCGAGGCGTAGACAGGCAGGCCGATGATGTCCGGGTTCTCGCGCGTGACCTGGGCGGTGAACTTGGCGAAGGAGAGCTCCGTCACGTCCCATTCACGGTTGAAGGTGAAGCGGGCGAAAATCTCATGATGGCCGAGGGTGAGCCACGTGGTCTCGATGCCTTCCGGCTGGACGAATCCCAGCCGGAGGTCGCGGAAATGGTCGTAGTCGGTGGTCGCGACGGTGAGCTTGACCTTGTTCATGAATACACCTTGCTTCGTTGACCCACGGCCGGGCATATGACCCACCGGCGACCTCCCGGGATCGCGCCGGCAGTATAAGGGGACCGGCGCCGTGGGGAATATCTGATCGCGCCGAATTCGGCGCTGCGAGGAGACCGAGATGGACGTGGTGATCGTCGGGGCCGGGATCGGCGGCCTCACCCTGGGGCTGAGGCTGCACGCGGCCGGAATCCCGTGCCGGATTTTCGAGGCGGCGCCCGAGATCAAGCCGCTCGGCGTCGGCATCAACCTCCTGCCGCACGCGAGCCGCGAACTCGCCGAGCTCGGCCTGGAGCCGGAGCTCGCCCGCGTCGCCATCACCACGCGCGAAATCGCCTACTACAACCGCTACGGCCAGTTCATCTACAGCGACCCGTCGGGGCGCTACGGCGGTTACGACTGGCCGCAGTTCTCGATCCATCGCGGTGACCTGCAGATGGTGCTGCTCGCGGCCTTCCTCGAGCGGGTAGGGGCGGATCGCATCTCGACCGGCTGGCGCTGCACCGGGTTCGAGCAGGACGAGACGGGAGCGCGCGCGCATTTCGTCGATGCCGTCACCGGCAAGGCGCTGCCCGCCCAGCGCGGCGACATCGTCGTGAGCTGCGAGGGCATCCATTCGGCCATCCGCAAGCAGCTTTTCCCCAACGAGGGGCCGCCGCGCTATTCGGGCCTCAACATGTGGCGCGGCGTGACGCGCTGGAAGCCGTATCTCACCGGCGCCAGCATGGTGCGCATCGGCTGGCACACGCCCGCGAAGGTGCTGATCTATCCGATCCGCGACAACATCGATGCCGAGGGCCGTCAACTCATCAACTGGGTGGTCGACATCGAGACGCCCGACTACAAGCCGCAGCGCGACTGGAATCGCGTCGGCCGGCTCGAGGATTTCATCGACGCGATCGCCGACTGGACGTTCGACTGGCTCGACGTGCCGGCGCTCTGCCGCGCCGCCGACCAGATCCTCGAATATCCGATGGTCGATCAGGATCCGCTGCCGCAATGGAGCTTCGGCCGCGTCACGCTGCTCGGCGATGCCGCGCATCCGATGCTGCCGCGCGGCGCCAACGGCGGGGCGCAGTCGATCCTTGACTGCCGGGCGCTGACCGAATGCCTCGCGTCGGTGCCCGATCCGGTCGCCGCGCTCAAGGCCTACGAGAGCCGCCGCCTGCCGCCGACCGCCCAGGTCGTCCTCACCAACCGGCAGAATCCGCCCGACGCCATTCTGCGCGAAGTCTATCGCCGCACCGGCGACAAGCCGTTCCGCAGCATCGACGACGTCATCAGCAAAGAAGAGCTCGCGGCGCTCAACGACCGCTACAAGCGCGTCGCCGGCTTCGATCACGAGAAGCTGCAGGCGCGTGGCTGACCATCGATCTTGAGCAGAGAAA
>CAYVBN010000019.1:0-3337 GCA_964449645.1 uncultured Hyphomicrobiales bacterium | reverse complement strand
GCTCGCGCGGGCCGCGCCCCCCCAGCGGCTGCGCGCCATGGAGGCCTCCGGTAGGGTCAGGCTGCTCGAACGCGGGCGCCGGGGCACGGTGCCGACGAGGGCCGGGGAGGCGCTGGTCCATCACGCCCGCCTGATTTTTCGCCAGATGGCGAGCATGCAGGGCGAGCTCGGCGAACACGCCAAAGCGATCCGGACGACGATCCGGCTGCTCGCGAACACGGCCGCCATGGTCGAGTATCTGCCTGGCCGCTTGGCGCCCTGGCTCGCGTCGCATCCGCGCATCGATGTCGATCTGAAGGAGCGGCAAAGCTCGGACATCGTCAAGGCCGTGTCCAGCGGGCTCGCCGAGATCGGCATCATCTCCGATGCCGTCGACACCGCCGGTCTGCAGCTTCGGCCCTTCTGTCTCGACAGGCTGGTCGTCGTCTGTTCGCGCGGCCACCCGCTCGCCAGCAAGAAGGAAATGTCGTTCGCGAGCGTTCTGCATCACGAGCTGGTCGGCCTGGCGGAGGGCGCCTTGCAGGATTACGTCGAGGGTCACGCCGCCCGCAGGGGCAAGACGTTGAAGGTCCGCGTGCGGGTGCGCACGCTCGAAGGCATCTGCCAGATGGCGGCGCAGAGCGTCGGCCTCGGCATCGTGCCCGAGCCGGCGGCGCGACGGTGCCGCAAGTCGATGCCGATCACGCTCATTCGTCTCACGGACAGTTGGGCGACGCGGCGTCTTTCCGTGTGCTTTCGCGCGCAAGAGGATCTGACGCCGGCCGCCACCGACCTCGTGGCGCACCTGTCGGGCGCAGTGCCACATCCGGCATAGGAGGATGCGTGTCCTTCACGCGCGTACGACATGCATCGCGACGCCGATGGCCGCGCCGACGAACAAGAGGAAGCATGCCGTCAATTGAATGAAGAAGCCGGGCAGCCGCTTTTCCGCCGCCGTGCTGTAGCCGTAGAAATAGACGATGCGCCCAAGGACCCAGATCAGTCCGAGCACCGCGGCGGCGAGGTCGCTGAAGTAGACCGCACAGAGCCACAGCGGCACCAGGAAGGTCGGCATCCACTCAAGCATGTTCACATGGGCGCGGAAGATGCGCTCGAAATCGGGATTGCCGGTCGTGGCCGGGTGCTTGATGTTGAACTTTATGCGCGCGGCCGCCACGCGTGTCGCGAAGAAGAAATAGAGCGCAATGGCGAGCAGCGTGATGACCGGCGTATAATACGGCATGACGGAACCCTATGTAGGACGTTGCAGATGGATCGCGGCCGCCGTCACTAGCATATCCACCGGATCGGAAAACCCGGCCCGGTCGCACGTTATGAATGATGATTGGCGCTTCGCCATCATCGCATGCTGGGTTTCGGTATCGAGGTGACGCAGGGATCGTCGTCGCTGGAATCGTTTACGTCTCGTGAAGGGGGAAAGGTGACTGCTTTCATTGCGTTGTTGCGTGCCGTGAACGTGGGGGGCACCGGAAAGCTGCCGATGGGAGAGCTCAAGCTCCTGTGTGAGCAGGCAGGTTTCCACAATATCCGCACCTACATCGCGAGCGGCAATGTGGTGTTCGACAGCGGCAAATCGGAAACGGAGGTGAAGGCGTTGCTCGAAGCCGCGTTGGAACGCCACGTGGGCAAGCCGATCGGCGTTGCCGTACGCACCGGCGCCGAGATGGCGGAGGTTCTGGCGAAGAATCCTTTCCCGAACGCGGCGCCCAATCGGACTGTTGCGTTTTTCCTCGACACGCCCCCGCCGCGCGACGCCCTCGACAACATCACCGGACAGAACGGCGAGGAGGTTCGACTCGGGCGGCGCGAGATCTACGTCCATTACGGGAGCGGGATGGCCTCTTCCAAGCTCAGGATTCCGGCAGCCAAGGCAGGGACCTCGCGCAATATGAACACGGTCGCCAAGCTCGCCGAGATGGCGCGGGAAAGGTGAGGCCGCTGTTGCGCGAGAGACAGTGGCGCCTATCACGGCATTTCCATGACCCGGAGCCCAGATGGAACGGGAACGATTTTCCGCGTCAGGCGCTATCTGCGCGGAGGCTTGTGCGCATGGTGTCACTCGAGCCGGAGATGACTTATCTGGTCAGGACGACGAGTCCGCTTGATCCAGCGCGCGGGTCGCCGATCGGAGCCGTGCAGTATTGGCAGGTGAGCGAAGCTACGCTGTCCGGGCCGCGCATCAAGGCTAATCTGTCCGCGACGGGCAGCGACTGGATGCAGATGGGCGACGATGGCTTTTGGCGGCCGCATGTGCGCGCTCAGTTCGCCACCGACGACGGCGCGATCGTGTTGATGCGCTACACCGGACTTGTGCAGCAATCCGAGGTCTTCAAACGGGCGGCGGAGGCGGATCAGGAGACCGGATGGGGCGACCAGTACATGCGGCTGTCGTTGACCTTCGCCACCAATACCGAGCGTTATCGTTGGCTCGAACAGAGCCTGTTCATCGCCGCCGGACGACTCCTCGGGACAGGGCGGATCGAATACGCCATTCATCGCGTCACCTAGATCGCGTACCGCGATAGCAAGGACATTGGACACCTGGGGGTGAAACCACGATGGCGACGGCTGACGATCTGCGCCGCATGGCGCTTGCGCTCGAGGGTACGACGGAGGCGCCGCATTTCGACCGCACGGCGTTCCGGGTCGCGCGCATTTACGTGACGCTCGCCGCCGACGGCCGCACCGCGAATTTCATGTTCACGCCCGAGGAGCAGGAGTTCAAATGCATGATGGCGCCGGAGGCGTTCAGCCCGGTGCCGAACGCCTGGGGCCGGAACGGCGCGACGACGGCCGAACTGTCGAAGCTCAGTCTCGCGGAGCTCGACGATGCGCTGCGCATCGCCTGGGCCCATGCCGTATCGAAGACACCCACCCGGCGCGCCCGACGTCGTTAAGCCTCCATCTGAGCGGCTGTTGGCGCGCCTCAGGACGCCTTCAAGACGACCTCGCCGATCTCGAGCAGCGACTTGAGATTGGAGAGGATGCGCGGCCAACCGCCGGAGACGGCGCCGATGAACTTCGCGTCCAGCCGGTCGATGGTGTGCGTGATCGTCAATTTCACCGCACCGTCCACCGGCTCGATCTCCATCGCGCAGCGCGAATAGCCTTCCGCCTTCAGCTCCGGCTTGAATTCGTTGCGCCACTTGATGACAAGCCGCTTCGGCCGGTCCGCCTCGACGATCTCGCCGGTGTCGGCGACGCGGCCGTCGGCGAACACCAGTTTCCACGGCGAACCAGGCTTCCAGTCGGTCTCCTGATGCATGCCGAACCAGTATTGTTTCATGATTTCCGGGTCGGTCAGCGCCGCCCATAACTTGTCCGCCGTCGTGCGGAT
>CAYVBN010000018.1:0-2259 GCA_964449645.1 uncultured Hyphomicrobiales bacterium | reverse complement strand
GTAGGATTCCTTCACCATCAGCCGGCGCGACTTGGTGCGGTTGCCGAGCTTGCCGAAGATGTCGCCGATCGAGATGGCGCCCATCTGCGCGCCCGGCATGCCGGGGATCTCGAACATCGGGAATCCCGCGCCCGCCGCCTGCACTTCGATCTCGATCTCCTTGTCGTCCAGCTCGCCGGCGCGCAGACGCTTGCGGAACGAATCGCGCGTCGCGGCGCTCGCGTTCGCTCCGACGAGCGCGTCGAGCACGCGTTCCTCGGCCGCCAGGTGTGCACGGGCGCGAACGTCCTTGCGCTTGCGCTCACGCGTCTGCGCGATGGCGATCTCGACGAGATCGCGTACGATCGATTCGACGTCGCGGCCGACATAGCCGACCTCGGTGAACTTCGTCGCCTCGATTTTGATGAACGGCGCGTTGGCGAGCCGCGCGAGGCGGCGGGAAATCTCGGTCTTGCCGACGCCGGTCGGGCCGATCATCAGGATGTTCTTCGGCATCACCTCTTCGCGCAGCTTCTCCTCGAGCTGCAGGCGGCGCCAGCGGTTGCGCAGCGCGATGGCCACCGCGCGCTTGGCGTCGGCCTGGCCGATGATGAAGCGGTCGAGCTCGGAGACGATTTCGCGCGGAGAAAAATCCGTCATTGCGAACCGGATCAGGTGGTGAGTGTTTCGACGACGACGTTGCGGTTGGTGTAGACGCAGATGTCGGCCGCGATCGCCAGGGCCTTGCGGACGATGGTCTCGCTGTCGAGCTCCGTGTCGATGAGGGCGCGCGCGGCGGCGAGCGCGTAGTTGCCGCCTGAGCCGATGCCCATCACGTCGCCCTCGGGCTCGAGCACGTCGCCTGTGCCGGTGAGCACGAGCGAGACGTCCTTGTCGGCAACGATCATCATGGCTTCGAGGCGGCGCAGGTAGCGGTCGGTGCGCCAATCCTTGGCGAGCTCGACGGCGGCGCGCATGAGTTGCCCCGGATACTGCTCGAGCTTTCCTTCCAGGCGCTCGAACAGCGTGAAGGCGTCCGCGGTCGCCCCCGCGAAGCCGCCGATGACGTCCCCCTTGGCCAGCCGGCGCACCTTGCGGGCATTGGCCTTGATGATGGTCTGGCCGATCGACACCTGGCCGTCGCCGCCGATCGCGACGGTGCCGCCCTTGCGGACGGTCAGGATGGTGGTGGCGTGCCAGAGATCCGGAGAGGACTGCATGCGGGGACCCGTGAACTCGAAGCCGAGATGTAGGTACGAAACGGCCGACATGCAAACAGCGCCCGTTCACCACGGCGCCCCGAAACGCAGGCGCGCAGTGGCGGACGGCCGGAACCCTTGCTAATAAGGCGCCGGCCCGAGGGGCCGGAAGGAGTGCGACATGCGCAAGGCAGCGGTCAAGCGCGCCACCCGGGAGACCGAGGTCGAAGCCGCCGTCGATCTCGACGGAACGGGCGCGTCCTCGATCGCGACCGGCATCGGCTTCCTCGACCACATGCTCGACCTGCTGGCCCGCCATTCGCGCATCGACATGGCGGTGCGGGCCAAGGGCGACCTGCACATCGACCACCACCACACGACCGAGGACGTCGGCATCACGCTTGGCCAGGCGGTCAAGCAGGCGCTCGGCGACATGAAGGGGATCACCCGCTACGCCGACGTCCACGTGCCGATGGACGAGGCCCTGACCCGGGTGGCGATCGACATTTCCGGCCGGCCGTTCCTGGTGTTCCGCGCCGCGTTCGCGCGCGACAAGGTGGGGTCCTTCGATACCGAGCTGGTGAACGAATGGTTCCAGGCCTTCGCCATGAACGCCGGGATCACCCTGCACGTTGAGACCCTTTACGGCTCGAACGATCACCACATCGCCGAGTCGTGCTTCAAGGGGCTCGCGCGGGCGCTGCGCGCGGCGATCGCCATCGATCCGCGGGCCGCCGGCGAGGTGCCGTCGACCAAAGGTCGGCTCGGCGGCTGACCAGGAGTTGTCAATGGCGGTCTATTCGGTATTCGAGCCGCCGGGTGACGGAGCGAACGGGCGCGCCGCGCCGGACCGCTTCGTCTTCGTGCGCGACGGTTTTTCCTGGGGCGCCTTCCTGTTCGGGCCGCTGTGGATGGTCTGGCGGCGCCTGTGGCTGGTGCTGCTGCTCTATCTGATCGTCGTGGCGGTGCTCGGGATCGCCCTCGTGGCGTTTCGCGCGTCGGCCGGCGCCGAGGCGGCCGTCGGAATCGTGCTGGCACTGCTCCTCGGGCTCGAAGCCGCGACCCTGCGCGGCTGGACCTT
>CAYVBN010000017.1:0-5048 GCA_964449645.1 uncultured Hyphomicrobiales bacterium | reverse complement strand
AACCACGCGGGCGAGGCATGATGATCGACGAGTTCGAACACCCGTTCGCGAAAATCCGTCGTTTCGAATGGGACGAGAACAAGCGGGAAAGCAATCTGCGCAGGCACAAGATCGACTTTCTCGATGCCACGCGCACCCTCGAGAGGCCATTCATGGTCGATCCGATCGGAACGATGAACCGCGTTACATGGTTTTCGGCTTCGTCGACGAAATCGAAGTCGTCGTCATCTGCACCGTGCGTGGCGAGAATTGCCGGCTGATCTCGGCACGGAGAGCGAGGTGCGATGAAAGAAAAAAATATCACCGTCGTCTCCCGCGACGACACCCGGAAGGGTAGAACCGACTGGAAAAAGCTCGAGAAGCTGACGGATGCGGAGATCGAAGCCGCAATGGCCGACGATCCGGACTGGGCCGGGCTCCAAGATCTCGACTGGTCGAAGGCCGAAGTCGTGATACCTCCGAAAAAGAAGGCGATCTCGATCCGCGTCGACGAGGACGTGCTCGATTTCTTCCGCAAGGAAGGTACTGGCTATCAGCGGCGCATGAACGCCGTCCTGCGGTCCTATATGCAGCAGAAGCGGAAGAAACGGGCCTGAAGCCGGGGCGTCACCCCGCAAGCAGGCCCTTCACGAGGCCGCTCGCCTTGGCGAAATCCATCTGCCCGGCATAGCGCTCCTTGAGCGCGGCCATGACCTTGCCCATGTCCTTCATGCCGCTCGCGCCGATGTCCTTCACGACACCCGTAATGGCCGCCCGCGCCTCGTCGTCGGACATCTGCCTCGGCAGATAGCCGGAGATGATCTCGATCTCCTCGCGCTCCTGGGTGGCGAGGTCGGTGCGGCCCGCTTTCTGGTAAATGTCGAGCGATTCCTGGCGCTGCTTGATCATCTTCTGCAGCAGGCCCAGGAGTTCGTCCTCGGTCGCCTGCCCCTTGCCGGCCCCGCGCGCCTCGATGTCGCGGTCCTTGATGGCCGCGCTGACCATGCGCAAGGTCGAGACTCGGCGCTTGTCCTGGGCCTTGAGGGCCTGCTTCATCGCGTTGTTGATCTCGTCGCGCAACACCGTTATGGCCTTTCGCAGGAGCCCGCCGCAGCCACTTGGCGCAGACGGCGCGCGGACCCATATCCGGTCCGGCGGCGGCAGAGATGTAGGCCAGCGATGAGCGACAGACAAGCAGTGCCGGCTGAGGGTTGGAGCGAGCCCCGGCCGACCGCTTTGCTCGTGCTCGCGGACGGCACCGTGTTCGAAGGCTTCGGCCTGGGGGCGAGCGGCCACGCGGTCGGCGAGGTGTGCTTCAACACCGCCATGACCGGATACGAGGAGATCCTCACCGATCCCTCCTATGCCGGCCAGATCATCACCTTCACGTTCCCGCATATCGGCAACGTCGGCACCAACGAAGAAGACATCGAGACCGTCAACATGGCGGCGACGCTCGGCGCGCGCGGCGTGGTGCTGCATTCGGCCGTGACGGCGCCCTCCAATTACCGGTCGACCCGCCGGCTCGATCAATGGCTGCGCAGCCGCGGCATCGTCGGGCTGTGCGGGATCGACACGCGGGCGCTCACCAGCCTGATCCGCACCAAAGGCATGCCCAACGCGGTGATCGCCCATGCGCCCGACGGGCACTTCGATCTCGCCGCGCTGAAGGCCGAGGCGCGGGCATGGCCGGGACTTGTCGGCATGGACCTCGTGCCGATGGTGACCTCGGCCCAGCGCTTCACCTGGGACGAGACCCAGTGGGTGTGGGGCAAGGGCTACGGCCGCCTGGAGACGCCGAAATTCCACGTGGTCGCCGTCGACTACGGCATCAAGCGCAACATCCTGCGCATGCTCGCCTCGACCGGCTCGAAGGTGACGGTCGTGCCGGCGACGACGTCGGCGGAGGACATCCTGGCGCTGCGGCCGGACGGCGTTTTCCTGTCGAACGGCCCGGGCGATCCGGCCGCGACCGGCGAATACGCCGTGCCGGTGATCCGCGGCGTGATCGACGCCGGCGTGCCGACCTTCGGCATCTGTCTCGGCCACCAGATGCTCGGCATCGCGCTCGGCGCCAAGACGATGAAGATGCACCAGGGGCACCACGGGGCCAACCACCCGGTCAAGGACCTCGTCACCGGCAAGGTCGAGATCACGTCGATGAACCACGGCTTCGCGATCGACCGCACGACGCTCCCGGCGCACGTGGTCGAGACGCATGTTTCGTTGTTCGACGGCTCGAACTGCGGGCTCGCGCTGAAGAACCGGCCGGTCTTTTCGGTGCAGTACCACCCCGAAGCCTCTCCCGGACCGCGCGACAGCCACTACCTGTTCGACCGCTTCGTCGAGACGATGCGCCAGCGCAAGGCGGCCTGATGCCGAAGCATTTTCCGGCGGAGTGGGAACCGGTTCGCCGCAGAAAATGCGACCAAACAAGAGCCTTCGGCCTTTGACGCTGCGTCAGCCCGCCGCCCCCGTGAGCCGAACCGTCGCGGCCGCCGGCCGCCGCCGGGAACTTAAGTCGCCGTTAAAATTTGCTTTTGCAGTATTCGGCGGGCCTCGCGCCGGCCGCATCCCGAGCGAAGCGTCGGCGTTTTCCTCATCATCGCCCGCCCTTGCGGCGAACCTTGTCCGAACCCGATGTCCGCGCGTCTGGATCGTGCTCTAATGACCCCCGCAATGGAGCAGACTGAACAGCTCACGTTCTTGTTTCGCGACGACGGGTCGATTCCCAACAACCCGCGGCTGCCGCTCGTCATCTACAAAGGGGGCGTCGACCTCAAAGGCAGCGCCGATCCCGAGGCGGTGATCGAGGCGGCGTTCGGCCTCAACGGCTGGGGCGACATGTGGCGCAACGGCATCTATCCATATGTGCACTACCATTCGCGCATCCACGAGGTGATGGGCATCGCGCGCGGGCGCGCGAAGGTGCGCTTCGGCGGCGACCAGGGCACCGAGATCGATCGCACGCCCGGCGATGTGGCCATCCTGCCGGCCGGCACCGGCCATCAATGCCTGTGGGCGGCCCCCGATCTCGTCGTGATCGGCGCCTATCCGCCGAACGGTCGCTACGATCTCTGCCGCGGCAGCAAGGCCGAGCACGCCAAGGCGCTCGCCGCGATCGCGGAGGTCCCGCTGCCGGAATCCGATCCGGCCTACGGCAAGAACGGCCCGCTGCTGAAACTTTGGCAACGGTGACGCGCGAGCGCACGGATCGCGTATAGTGCCGGCCGCGGGGCGGCGGAAGCCGGGAAAATAGCATGCGTGCCTGGGTTCAGTTCTTCGATTCCGCGCACACGATCTACGTCAATGCGCGTCATCGCGACGTCCACTTCCGCCGCATTGCCGAGGACATCGCGCCCTATGTGCCGTCGCGCACGGCCACCGTGCTCGATTTCGGTTGCGGCGAAGCACTGCACGCGGACGTCGTCGCCGAAGCGGCTGGGCATCTGATCCTGGCCGAGGCCGCCCCCGGCGTGCGCGCCCGCATCGCCGAACGATTTCGCGACGTTTCCCGCATCGAGGCGCGCTCGACCGACGACGTCGCCGGGATGCCCGATGGCTCGATCGATCTTCTCGTCATGCATTCGGTGTCACAATACCTGACATCCGACGAGCTCGACGGCCTGCTGCGCACGTTCCGCCGCCTGCTCAAGCCGGGCGGAACACTGCTGCTCGGGGACGTTGTCCCGCCGTACGTCTCCCCCATGGTGGATGCGCTCGCGCTGCTGCGGTTCGGCGCCCGCGAAGGCTTTCTGGGCGCCGCGTTGGTCGGGCTCCTGCGCACCGTGTTCTCCGACTATCGCCGGCTGCGCAGCAGCATGGGCCTCGCCCGCTACGACGAGACGACGATCCTGCATAAGCTCGCCGCGGCCGGTTTTGCCGCCAAGCGCGCCGCCGCCAATCTCGGCCACAACCCCGCGCGCATGACGTTCATCGCCACCCCTCGCCCGGCCGACGGAGAAGCCCTGGCGGCGGAATGAGCCCGGGCGGAGCCTGCCGATCACAACCCTTCCCTCCCCGGCGATTCTACGCTAAGCCTCGCGCGCCGCGAGGTCTTGCACGGCCCTCGCGCACGGGCTGACAAGGCGCGCGCGTCTACTCGCCGCCTTTTTTTGTGCCTCCAGCGCTCGCCCGGCGAAGTGGAATTCGGTTCGCCGGTCGTGCGCCAGTCCATGGATTTGAGCGCAGTCGGACGCAAAACCGGCAGCCACTTTTGCTGACGGCGCTCGAGTTCGAAGTCCTGGCCGCAACCGGATGCCCAAACGCACGGATATCTCTTCCATCCTGATCATCGGCGCAGGACCGATCGTCATCGGTCAGGCCTGCGAATTCGATTATTCCGGCACCCAGGCGTGCAAGGCCCTCAAGGAGGAGGGCTATCGGATCGTCCTGGTCAATTCCAATCCGGCGACGATCATGACCGATCCGGATCTCGCCGACGCCACCTATGTCGAGCCGATCACGCCGGAGATCGTCGCCAAGATCATCGAGAAGGAGCGCCCGGACGCGCTCCTGCCGACCATGGGCGGGCAGACCGCGCTCAACTGCGCGTTGAGCCTGCGCCGCATGGGCGTGCTCGACACGTTCGGCGTCAAGATGATCGGCGCCACCGCCGAGGCGATCGACAAGGCCGAGGACCGCGAGCTGTTCCGCGAAGCCATGACCCGCATCGGCCTCGAGACGCCACGCTCGCATCACGTCAAGACGCTGCCGGGCGCGCTCGAGGCGCTCGACGACATCGGCCTGCCGGCGATCATCCGTCCCTCCTTCACGCTCGGCGGGACGGGCGGCGGCATCGCCTACAACAAGGCCGAGTTCATCGAGATCGTCGAGCGCGGGATCGACGCCTCGCCGACCAACGAGGTGCTGATCGAGGAGAGCGTTCTCGGCTGGAAAGAGTTCGAGATGGAGGTGGTGCGCGACAAGCGCGACAACTGCATCATCATCTGCTCGATCGAGAACATCGATCCGATGGGCGTGCATACCGGCGATTCGATCACCATCGCGCCGGCTTTGACGCTTACCGACAAAGAGTACCAGATCATGCGCGACGCCTCGATCGCGGT
>CAYVBN010000016.1:0-1629 GCA_964449645.1 uncultured Hyphomicrobiales bacterium | reverse complement strand
CAGGCGCTCGGCATCCGCTGGCTCATCGCCGCCGCGCGCGAGCGCAACGAGAAGACCATGACCGAGCGGCTCTCGGCCGAGCTGCTCGACGCGTCGAACAACAGGGGGAACGCCGTCAAGAAGCGCGAGGACACCCACCGGATGGCGGAAGCCAACCGCGCGTTCTCGCACTACCGCTGGTGATCCGGCGGATTTGAAGTCGTAGAGGATTCCCCATGCCCCGCAGCCACCCGATCGAGGACTATCGCAATTTCGGCATCATGGCCCACATCGATGCCGGAAAGACGACGACGACTGAGCGCATCCTCTATTACACGGGGAAGAGCCACAAGATCGGCGAGGTCCATGAGGGCGCGGCCACCATGGACTGGATGGAGCAGGAGCAGGAGCGCGGCATCACCATCACGTCGGCCGCGACGACCGCGTTCTGGAAGGGCAAGCGCCTCAACATCATCGACACGCCCGGCCACGTCGACTTCACTATCGAGGTCGAGCGTTCACTGCGCGTGCTCGACGGCGCCGTCTGCGTGCTCGATTCCAACCAGGGCGTCGAGCCGCAGACCGAGACCGTCTGGCGCCAGGGCGACAAGTACAAGGTTCCGCGCATCGTCTTCTGCAACAAGATGGACAAGATCGGCGCGGACTTCTTCCGCTGCCTATCGGACATCGTCGATCGTTTGGGCGCCAAACCGGTTGCGATCCAGCTCCCCATCGGGTCCGAGAGTCAGTTCCGCGGCGTGGTCGATCTCGTCCGCATGGTCGCTGTCGTGTGGGACGACGACGCGCTCGGCGCCAAGTATCGCGATGACGAGATTCCCGCCGACCTTCTCGATCAGGCGAAGGAATACCGCGAGAAGATGATCGAGGCGGCGGTCGAGCTCGATGACGATGCCATGACCGCTTATCTCGAGGGCAAGGAACCCGACGAAGAGACGCTCAAGCGTCTGCTGCGCAAGGCCGTCGTCACCGGCGCCTTCTATCCGGTGCTGTGCGGTTCGGCTTTCAAGAACAAGGGCGTGCAGCCGCTGCTCGATGCGGTGGTCGATTATCTTCCTTCGCCGCTCGACGTGCCGCCGATCAAGGGCACCGATCCAAACACCGGCGAGGAAGTGGTACGCAAGCCGGCCGATACCGAGCCGATGTCGCTGCTCGCCTTCAAGATCATGGACGATCCGTTCGTCGGCACGATCACGTTCTGCCGCATCTATTCGGGCAAGCTCGAGAGCGGCACCGGCGTCGTCAACTCGACGAAGGAGCGCAAGGAGCGCATCGGCCGCATGCTGCTGATGCACGCCAACAATCGCGAGGACATCAAGGAAGCCTATGCGGGAGACATCGTGGCGCTTGCCGGCCTCAAGGAGGTCCGCACCGGCGACACGCTTTGCGATCCGCAAAAGCCGGTGATCCTCGAGAAGATGGAATTCCCCGATCCGGTCATCGAGATCGCGATCGAGCCGAAGTCGAAGGCCGACCAGGAGAAGCTCGGCATCGCGCTCTCCAAGCTCGCGGCCGAGGACCCGTCGTTCCGCGTCTCGACCGATCCGGAGTCGGGCCAGACCATCCTCAAGGGCATGGGCGAGCTTCACCTCGACATCAAGGTCGACATCCTCAAGCGCAGCTACAAGGTCG
>CAYVBN010000015.1:0-10863 GCA_964449645.1 uncultured Hyphomicrobiales bacterium | reverse complement strand
GTTCTGCACGGCGCGGAAATACACGGCCATGCCCGGAATGCCGCTCGTCTCGCGCCGCAGCCGCTGGATGACGTCGGTGACCGTCTCGCGCCGTTCCGAGCGCGGCTTGAGGGCGATGAACAGGCGCCCGGAGTTGAGCGTCGGATTCGGCCCGCCTGCCCCCACCGTGGAGTTGACGTAATCGACGGCCTTGTCGGCGCGCACGAGCTCGGCGATCTGCCGCTGCAGGGCCGTCATCGCATCGAAGGAGATGTCGGAGGCCCCTTCGGTCGTGCCGGAAATGAAGCCCGTGTCCTCGACCGGGAAGAAGCCCTTGGGAATGACGATGTAGAGCCAGACCGCGCCGGCGAGCGTGGCGGCGGTCACCACCAGCATGGTCGCCTTGTTCTTGAGCACCTTGTCGAGCGACCATTCGTAGGCGCGGAGCCAGCCGCGGAACATCGCCTCGAACGTCCGCAGCACCACGTTCTGCTTCGTCGTGTCGTGGTGGCTCCGCAGCACGCGGGCGCACAGCATCGGCGTCAGCGTCAGCGAGACGAATCCCGAGACGATGATCGCCACCGCGATCGAGACGGCGAACTCGCGGAAGACGCGCCCGACCATGCCTCCCATCAGCAGCACCGGGATGAACACAGCGATGAGCGAGAACGTGATCGAAATGATCGTGAACCCGATTTCGCGCGAGCCCTTGAGGGCCGCCTCGAACGGGCGCATGCCGCCTTCGATGTGGCGGACGATGTTCTCCAGCATGACGATGGCGTCGTCGACCACGAAGCCGACCGACAGCGTCAGCGCCAGCAGCGTCATGTTGTTGACGGAGAACCCGAAGGCGTACATCGCCGCGCAGGTGCCGATGAGCGACACCGGGACCGCCAGCGCCGGGATGATGGTGGCGGACACCGTGCGCAGGAACAGGAAGATGACCAGGATCACCAGCGTGATGGCGATGGCCAGCGTCTCCTGCACGTCGGCGACGGATTCACGGATCGAGATGGAGCGGTCGTTGAGCACCTCCATCTTGATGGCGGCAGGGACCTGAACGCGGAACGCCGGCAGCTTCGCCTTCACGGCATCGACTACCTCGACCGTGTTGGCGTCCGGCTGGCGCTGGATGGCGAGGACGATGGCGCGCTCGTTGTTGAACCAGCTCGCGGTCTTGTCGTTCTCGACGCCGTCGATCACGCGCGCGATCTCGTCGAGCTTGACCGGCGCACCGTTGCGGTAGGCGACGATCACCTTGCGGTAGTCTGCCGCCTTGGGGATCGCGCCCGAGGCCGTCAGCGTGATGCTGCGCTGCGGACCCGAGAGCGTGCCGACCGGCGTGTTGGAATTGGCCTTGGCGACGACGTTGCGCACGTCGTCGAGTGAAATGTTGCGGGCGGCCGCGGCGACCGGGTCCACCTGGACCCGGACGGCGAACTTCTGCGCACCATAGACGAGGACCTGGGCGACGCCCGGGATCTGCGAGATCTGCTGCGCGAGCGTGATCTCGCCGTAGTCGTCGACGGTGGAGAGCGGCAGGGTCGGCGAGATCAGGCTGATGTAGAGGATCGGGAAGTCGCCGGGATTCACCTTGCGGAAACTCGGCGGCGTCGTCATTTCGACCGGAAGCCGACGCTGCGCGACGGACAGCGCCGTCTGCACGTCGAGCGCGGCGCCGTCGATGTTGCGGCCGAGATCGAACTGGATGGTGATCGAGGTGATCCCGAGCGACGACGAGGACGTCATCGACGTGATGCCGGCAATGGTCGAGAGCTGGCGCTCGATCGGCCCTGCGACGGAGGCCGCCATCGTCTCCGCGCTTGCGCCCGGCAGGGTCGCGGTGATCGAAATGGTCGGGAAGTCGACGGCGGGCAACGCCGCCACCGGCAGGAGCCGGTAGGCGAACGCGCCGAACACGATGATCGACGCGGTGATGAGCGTCGTGAGGACCGGGCGGCGAATGCAGGTTTCGGAGATCGTCACCTCACGCTCCCGCCTTCGCGTTGCGTGGAGCGACCCGCGAGCCGTTGGTCAGCAGAAGATGTCCGTTGGTGACGACGGTCTCCCCGGCTTTTAGCCCGGACGCGATGACGGTTTCGGCGCCGACCGTGCGCTCGACCGTGACCGGCCGCACCAGGGCCTTCCCGTCCTCGACCACGAAGACGAAGCTCCCGGTCTGGCCGGCCTGCACCGCCACGGAAGGAACCGTGACGGCATCCTCCTCGCGCAAGGTCATCTGCGCCGTCACCAGTGTGCCCGGCCACAGCAGCTCGTCGGTGTTCGGCATGGTGGCGCGGATCAGCACGGTCCCCGTCGCCGGGTCGACCGCGTTCTCGATCACGGTGACCTGGCCGCTGGCGCGCTTGTCCTCGCCCGGAATGATCGCCTCGACGGTCGCGGTCTCGGCGGCGAGCGCGCGCCGGACGTCCGGCAATCGGCGTTGCGGCACCGGGAAGGTGACGTAGATCGGCGAAATCTGGTTGATGGTGGCGAGCGGAGCGACGTCCGCCTGTCGGACGAAGTTCCCGACCTTCACGCTCGCCGAGCTGATGCGCCCGGAGATCGGCGCGCGGATCGTGCACCAGCTCAGTTGGACCTGCAGGTTCTCCAGCGCCGCCTGATCGGCCTTCATCGCCGCGCGGAACGTGTCGGCCTGCGTCTTGGCGTTGTCGAGATTGACGATGGGCGTCGCGTTCTTGGCGACGAGCTCGGTGAAGCGGCGGACGTCACGCTCGGCGCCTGCGAGCTGCGCCTGGTCGCGGGCTACATTGCCTTCCGCCTGCTTGACCTGCGCCTGCAGCGACCGGCTGTCGAGCGTGAAGAGGATGTCGCCTTCCTTCACCCTTGCGCCGTCCGCGAAATGCACGCCGACGATCTCGGAATCGATGCGCGTCTTCACCGCGACGCTCGCCATCGTGGTGACGTTGCCGAGCGCCTCGATCAGCACGGGGGTCTTCTTGATCACCGCCTTGGTGATTTCGACCGGAATCGCGCGCGGTCCCTGCGGAGACTGCGCGACGGCACCCTCGGGTTTCCAGAACCCGCGCGTGCCAACGACAACCACCCCCAGGGCGACAATCGCAGCCACCCCCAATCCCCAGGCTCGCTTTGTCTTCATCTAGATTCGCCGCCGGCCCAGGCTCCCTTGCCCCCGCTCTGGGCTTCCTCTCCTGTTGCGTTTCGCTACTGTTCCTCTCCGGTCTCTCGTTCGGTGGAGACCACGGGTATATCTGTAAATTCTCGAACATATACACTGAGAGTGTCTAACATATTCGTTACGCCAATACAGTGACCGCAGAAAGCCAAAAAACACCACTTTTACGTCTTCTTTGCACTCCCGCATAATAAACGGCCAGTTTCCCCAACCGTCAGGCCCGATAGCCCCTCCGATGCGCATCGCCACCTGGAACGTCAATTCAATCAAGCAGCGGATCGACAACCTGACCGCCTGGCTCGCGGAGCGCGCGCCCGACATAGTCTGCCTGCAGGAGACGAAATGCGTCGATGACGCCTTTCCGCGCGAGCCGATCGAAGCCCTCGGCTATAATGTCGCAGTCCACGGACAGAAGACCTTCAACGGGGTCGCCATCCTGTCCAAACTGCCGTTCGACGAGGTGACCAGCCGTCTTCCGGGCAACGACGGCGACGACCACGCGCGCTTCATCGAGGCGCTGGTTTCGACCGCGGATGGAGTGCTGCGCGTCGCCTCGCTTTATTTACCCAATGGAAATCCTCCCGACACAGAAAAATATACGTATAAACTTTCCTGGATGGATCGGCTGCTGGCCTACGCGCGGGCACGCCTCGCGCTCGAAGAGCCGCTCGTGCTCGCCGGCGACTACAACGTGATCCCGAGCGAGATCGATGTCCGCAATCCGGCCGCATGGACCGGCGACGCATTGTTCCTTCCGCAGACCCGGGCGAAGTTCCTCGCTCTCGTCAATCTGGGACTGACGGACGCCCTGCGCGCCACGACCGATGCCGACGGTCTGTTCACGTTCTGGGATTACCAGGCCGGCGCCTGGCAGAAGAACAACGGCATCCGCATCGACCACCTGCTGCTCTCGCCGCCGGCGGCCGATCGTCTGCTCTCGGTCGGCATCGACAAGCACGTGCGCGCGTGGGAACGGCCATCCGACCACGTGCCGGTGCACATCGACCTCGCGATCGGCACAAGTTGACCGTTTGATGGCTGATACTTTGGCCGGAATCCGCGACGCGGTTCCGGCGCCGCGACGAACTACTCGCGGCGGCCTATCATCCAGCGCTCGAGCAGAGCGAGCCAGAGCACGCGCTCCTCGTCGGTCGCCTGTTCGAAAGCGGCACGCTGCAGCTCGGTGATCCAGGTATCCTTGGGGGTCGCCGAATCGCGCGCCAGCGTCAGCCACATCAGCCCGCGCGCCGCTTGGCGCGGCACGTCCCTGCCCTTGAACAGCATCGCCCCGAGCACGGCCTGCGCCTGGTACTGCCCCTTCTGCGCCGCCAGCGTGAGCCAGCGTGCGGCGAGGCGCGGATCCTTCGGCGCTCCGATGCCGTCGAGGTAGAGCCGGCCGAGATTGTACTGCGCGTCGGGATCGGCGAAATACGACGCCGCGTAGGAGAACATCTCGCGCGCGCGCTCGGCGTCGGCCTTCACGGTCGAATTGGGAATGCCGTCAAGATAGTAGCGGCCGAGCGCCACGAAAGCATTGGCGACAAAGCGCGCCTGCGCCGTGCCGGGATTGTCGTCGGCGTGGCTGTTGGCGATGCGGCTGAAATATTCGAACGCGCGCAGATCGTCGTGCGGGACGCCGTCGCCCTCGGCATACATGCGTCCGAGCTTCCACTGCGCCACCGCGTGCCCCTTCTCGGCGGCGTAGCGGAGCGAGGTGAGCGCCTTCTCCTTCTCGCCCGCCATCAAGGCCTGCGTGCCGTTGCGGAAGGCTTCCATCGGAGTTTGGGTTGGCGGAATGCGCGCCGCAGGAACGCCCGCGGCTCCGACGGCTGGCGGCTCGGAATCCGGCGCGCGCACACGCCCTCGAACGCCGCCGCGCCGCCAAGCCCGAGCCCGGCGCTCACGACCACGATGCGGAGGAGGCGCCTAGATATCCGCATAGCACGATTTCTCTGCCGCCCCGCCCGGGTGGGTGACTGCGCCGTCCCGCGCATTGCCGACCTGCTGGGCGTATTTCCAAAGGTACCCTGAGGTGAACTCGGGCTTGCGCGGTTTCCAGGATTCGCGCCGCTTGTCGAGCTCGGCCTTGGAGAGCTAGACGTCGAGCGTGCCACGGTCGGCGTCGATCTCGATGATGTCGCCGTCGCGCAGCAACGCGATCGGCCCGCCGACCGCTGCCTCCGGGCCGACATGGCCGATGCAGAACCCACGCGTCGCGCCCGAGAAGCGTCCGTCGGTGATGAGCGCGACCTTGCCGCCCATGCCCTGGCCGTAGAGCGCCGCGGTGGTCGCCAGCATCTCGCGCATTCCGGGACCGCCCTTTGGGCCCTCGTAGCGGATGACCAGAACCTCGCCTTCCTTGTACTTGCGCTTCTTCACCGCCTCGAAGCAGGCCTCCTCCCCGTCGAAGCAGCGGGCGGGCCCGGAAAAGACGAGGTTCTCCAGGCCGGCGATTTTCACGATCGCCCCTTCAGGGGCGAGGTTGCCCTTGAGGCCGACGACTCCGCCGGTCGCGAGAAGAGGCACGTTCGCCGGGCGCACGACGTCCTGATCCTTGTTCCATTTCACGTGCTTGAGGTTTTCGGCCATCGTCCGGCCGGTCACCGTCATGCACTCGCCGTGCAGATAGCCGTGGTCGAGCAGCGTCTTCATCAGCAACGGGATGCCGCCAGCTTCGAACAGGTCTTTGGCGACATAGCGACCGCCCGGCTTCAAATCCGCGACATATGGCGTCCTTTTGAAGACTTCGGCGACGTCGAACAGATCGAACTTTACCCCTGCCTCATGGGCGATCGCCGGAAGATGCAGGGCGGCATTGGTCGAGCCGCCGGACGCCGCCACCACCGCGGCGGCGTTCTCGAGCGCCTTGCGGGTCACGATGTCGCGCGGACGCAGGTTGCGCTTGATCAGGTCGACGATCTGCTCACCGGCCGTCATGCAAAACTTGTCGCGGATCTCGTAAGGCGCAGGCGCACCGGCCGAGTAAGGCAATGCGAGACCGATCGCCTCGGAGACGGTCGCCATCGTGTTGGCGGTGAACTGCGCCCCGCAGGCGCCGGCCGACGGACAGGCGTTCTGCTCCAGGACGTCCAGATCGGCGTCGGACATCTCGCCGACCGAATACTTGCCGACCGCCTCGAACACGTCCTGGACGGTGACCGGCTTGCCCTTGAAGGTGCCGGGCAGGATCGATCCGCCATAAATGAAGATCGACGGCACGTTGAGGCGGCACATCGCCATCATCATGCCGGGCAGCGATTTGTCGCAGCCGGCGAGCCCGACCAGCGCGTCGTAGGCGTGACCGCGCATGGTCAGCTCGACCGAATCGGCGATGACCTCGCGGGACGGCAGCGAGGACTTCATCCCCTCGTGCCCCATGGCGATGCCGTCGGTCACCGTGATGGTGCAGAACTCGCGCGGCGTGGCGCCGGCGGCCGCGACCCCCTTCTTGACCGCCTGCGCCTGCCGCATCAGGGCGATGTTGCAGGGCGCGGCCTCGTTCCAGCAGGACGCCACGCCGACGAAGGGCTGGTGGATCTGTTCGGTCGTCAGCCCCATGGCGTAGTAGTACGACCGATGAGGCGCACGCTCCGGGCCTTCGGTCACATGCCGGCTCGGAAGCTTCGCCTTCAGATCTGCTTTGGCGTCCATGAACTCTGCGGGCCCCCCGGCCCCCTCGACTGTCGCGGGCGTTTGCGCGTTTCCGCTTGCTTCCCGTCCGACCGTTGACCGGCCGGAATTTCTTCCGATTCCGATGCCTCCTGCGGCACCTCGTGCGCCCTGTTGCGCAGGTCGGCACGAACGGTCCGTGGCACAGGAAGTCCCGGCAAGGCTCGGAAGTTCCGCGACGGCGTGGCCCCTCCGTCCTCGGGGAGCTGTATGGCGGAAAAGCGGCGCGGTACCGTCGTGCGGTGGATGAAATGGAAATGTTGTAAACATGTGGCAAAGCCGCCACAGAAAATGCGCCGGAAGGAGTAAGCAAGTTCGTTCCGATCGTTAGCGGGCGCGGTGCTGTTGCGTTGTTGCAACAGGATTGTGGGTCCGGTCTGCCTCATGCTGCTTGGCGACGCTGCAGTTATCGGCCTCCTTTGCGGACGCGGTGCAGCAAGAAGTGGTGCACCACAGATCCGGCATCCATGAAGTTGCGCCCCGGTCTGAGGAGAGGATCAGCGCGCGTCGGACAGCAGCAGTAGGCCCCGGATCAGCAGCGCGGTACTTCGCATCGCAGCATCCGGGGCGCGAGACCTGATTCGGAGTACGAGATCTGATTCGAGGCACCGCCTCGTTCCCCGCGTGCAGCGCCGCGCGCTGCCGGGTGCCTTCGGCTCACTCCAACAGGGCACTGCGAAATCGAACGAAAGCGACAATCAGGTCAATGGCCCGGCGGGAGGCCGGCGTGTCCGGCTGCTTGGTGATGAAGGTATGTGGCTGCCCCTCATACATCCGAAGCTCCAGCGTGCCTCCGGCCCGGCGATAGGCCGAGGCGAACTTCTCGACCATGCCGGGCGGCAGAGCGGTGTCAGCCGTTCCCTGGACGATCAGGGCCGGCGGCAGGAGCACGTTCTCGCCCCGCTCGAGGATGAGCAGCGGGTTTCCCTCGGCCATGGCGGCCTCGTCCGGCCAGTAGGCGTCATGCGCAGCGACGTGGGACGTCATGTTCTTCGCCTTGGCCATGCGGTAACGAGTAAGCGGGTCGAGAACCGGCCAGCCGATGGCGATGAAGGCCAGGGCGGCGTCATGCCCTTCCCCCGGAAGCGGCAGCGCCGCATAACGCGGATCGTGCGGCCGCATGGCGCTCAGCATGAGCTGATGCCCGCCGCTCGAAGTCCCGACCCCGCCGACCCGATCGGCCGTGAACCCGAACCCGCTCGCGCGGGCCTTAAGCCAGCGCGTCGCTAGGTTGATGTCCTGGATCGCGGCCGGGTATCGCCCGATCGGCGGCATGCGGAAGTCGAGCGCCATGACCAAAGCCCCGGCCCGCGCCAGCGCCTCGTCGATCACCGCATTGGTCAGCCGGGTTTCGCGCGTCCACACGCCGCCATGGACCGAGATCACTCCGGCGGACGGCGGAATGTCCTTCGGCCGATAGATGCGCGCGAGCAAAGGCCCGCTCGGGTGCGTCCCGTATTCGATGTCATCGGCCCGAATGTCCATCACAGGACCGTATTCGATTCGTCGCGCCCAGCGGCTGCCCTGGCGCGTACTTTATCGCCTACGCGAAGGTGAACCGCCGCCGCCGATGTTTGAAGCGCGGGCCGCCGATCATAAGAAACACTTCTCTCTCAGATTAATGTTTCTTCGCCTCACCCGCTTGCGCTTGCTCCCACCTCGATGCGCGCTCATTTTTGAGAGCGATCGAGGAGACACCCATGGCAAAACTTCGTCACGTTGCACTCATCGTCGAGGATCCGGAAGCTTCCGCCCGGTTCTTCGAGCAGGCGTTCGACATGAAACGTGCGGGCACGGCGCGCCGCGGCATCTACATGTCGGACGGCACCGTGAACGTCGCCCTTCTCAAGAAGGAGAGCGATAGCGAGAAGGTGGGCATCTATCATTTCGGCATGTGGGTCGATGATCTCGATGAAGCCGAAAAGAAGGTCGTCGACGCCGGAGGCAAATATCTGGCCGGCCGCCCTACTTCGCCCAACTCGTTCTACGAGGCGAAATACCGGAACCCCGATGGCGTCGTGTTCGACCTGACGCACAAGGGATGGGCCGGTGCCGTCAAAGAGGTCGTCGCAAAGTAGGGCGCGCGAGGCTCCGATGCCCGATGGCAAACCCGTCGTCGTGATCGGCGCAGGCCCGGTCGGCCTGTGCCTCACGCTCGCGCTCGCGCAGGAGGGCGTCCCGGTCACTATCGTCGAGATGCTGTCCGACGACGACTTCCTCGACCAGGTGCCGCGCGCCGGCAGCAATCATCCGTCGACCCTGGAGTTCTTCGACAAGATCGGGCTCTACGAGAAGTTGCTTCCGCGCGGAATCGTGGCGCCGAAATTCCAGTATTGGGACCGGCAGAACGCCTCGATCATCGCCGAGTTCGATCACGTCCACTTGAAAGACGACACGAAGTTTCCCTTCGTGCTCCAGTGCGAGCGTATCAAGATCATCGAGGAAGCGCTCGCCATGGCGAAGGCGAACCCGCTCGTCACCGTGCGGATGTCGACCACCTTCACGGGGTTCGCGCAGGACGGCGAGAGCGTCACGGTGCGCGTGACGAACGCCGAGGGCGAGGCCGAAACGATCTCCGGAAGCTATCTGGTGAGCGCCGAAGGGGCGCGCAGCATCGCCCGCAAGGAGTCGGGCGTCGAATTCGAAGGCTTCACCTATCCGGAACGCACGCTGAACATCGAGGTCGCCTACGACTTCACGCGCCACGGCTTCACCGAGCGCAACTACATCTCCGATCCGGTCGAATATTCGAACCTGTTTCATTGGAAAGGCCCGCCCGAGCGCTGGCGCGTCCATTTCCCGACCGATCCGAACGACGACGAAGAGAAGCTCACGCGGCCGGAAGCCATGCAGGCGCGCCTGAAGGCCTTCCTCGCGACCGATCGCGATTTCGAGATCTGCGGCTGCAATCTCTATGCGGTGCACCAGCGCGTCGCCAAGAGCTTCCGTATCGGTCGGGTGCTGCTCGCCGGAGATTCCGCGCATGTCAACAGCCCGATCGGCGGCATGGGTCTCAACAGCGGCGTGCACGACGCCTTCAATCTTGCCGACAAGCTCACGCGGATATGGCGGGGCGAAGCTGACGAATCTGAGCTCGACCGCTACGACCGTCAGCGTCGGCACATTGCCGTGAAGCACACGCAGGCGCAGACCATGCGCAATAAGCGTCTGCTCGAGGAACGCGACCCGGCGGTACGTAAACGCAATCACGACGAATTGCGGCGCACCGCCGAGGACCCGGTGCTGGCGCGCAAATTCCTGCTGCGCACGTCCTTGTTCGAAAGCCTGCGCGAAGCCGAGCAGATTTCCTGAGCCACCCCTAAACGGAGATGTCAGCCTGATCCCGCTCTTCGACAATCCTCAGATGATCGGCGAGAGCGGGCATCAGCGCATGTACGCGCGGGAGATATTCGTTCTGCAGAACGCGCCGGCACAGACTGGCGATCTGCCGTGGCAGGCATCCCAGTTCGCCCTTGCGTGCGACCAGCACGATGCTGCGGCTCACGCCGGGCTTGGGCAGCCGCCGAAGCTCGATCGGAAATCCCGGCGTCACTGCATGAACGATGTGCGTCGGCGCTGTGATCGCCCAGCCCTGCCCCATGCCGATCATGGCGAACATGTCGTCGGGCGCGTCGAAAGCATTGCCGTGCGGGATGTCGTGGCGCAGACGCCGAAGGTGCTGCTCGATCAGCCGTCCGACCTCGGTACGCGCCGAGTAGCGGATCAGCGGCAAGCGCGCCGCGATCTCGCGCAGACTCGCGGGATTCGGAATCCGATCCTTGGGAAGGATGAGCACGAAGCGCTCATATATGAGCTCGTGGCGCTCCATGCCATCGACGTCGATCAGCGGATTCGACGTGATGACCACATCGACCTCCCGCCGCGGCAGGTCACGGGCATGCTGATGCGCCATGCCGCGCAGGATCGAGACGGTCTTGATCGGGAGCGTACCCTGCGCGACCGCTTCAACCAGCGCCGGCGCCAGCGTGCGTGCGAGCGTGCCGAACATGGCGATCCGCAGATGCGGCATGGGGCCGGCAGCGATCTGCCGGACTTCC
>CAYVBN010000014.1:0-4785 GCA_964449645.1 uncultured Hyphomicrobiales bacterium | reverse complement strand
ATCCCTTCAACCACCCGACTGGCGAGCGTTCGAGATCGAGCCAACTGGCGCCAGCACGGGACGCTGCGATTGTTGCGGCACGGCCACGCAGCGCATCTGGGTCTATCAGCCGCGACGATGCGGCGGTCGCGGCCTACTACGTCGGCTGGGCGCAAGGACATCCCGATCGCGGCGGCGTTCGACTTGATCCTGGGGAAATGGGGGGATTCCGCCACCAGGCAGGATCGCGACCTCGTCGCCCTCGCCTTCAGAGCGGGCGATGGCTTCATGGTTGTCGATGCGCAACAGCGCCTCACTCCGTTCCGCGACATCGCCGAGACGGCGCTCAAACGGTCCGACGTGATCGGGACGCCGCTCGCGCCACAGGTGTTCGCGTTGGTCGACGCGATTTGGATGGGCGATCCGCGCCTCGATGACGTGCGGAGCTGGCGGTAGACGCCGTCATTCGGGACGCGGCAGCGAAACGCCTTGCGCGCGCCGCGAAGCGCGCGACGGCTGACGGTCCGACAAAAGCCAAACCCCGCACAGGTTCCGGCGACGTTCTATCCGGAGAGACGCTCTACCCGAGAATCGCGACGTCATTGGTTGGCGATCCAGCGGGCGATGGCCGGCCAGTGATTCTTGAGGGTGGCTGCACCCATGAACAAGCCGATATGGCCGCCCGGCACGGTCTCCTTCACGATCTTGCTCTTGGGCGTGCCGAGATACTTGTCGGCCTGCAAAACCTGCTCGGGCGTGGTGATGTCGTCGTTCGCGCCCGCCAGCAGATAGGCCGGACACGTGACGTCGTGCAGGTCGAGACGGCGGCCGAGCCCGACGAATTCGCCCTTGGCGAGCAGGTTCTCCTTGAAAAGCTGCTTGATGACCTGGAGATACCAGCGGCCCGGCAGGTCGATCGGGTTTTCGTACCAGCTCTCGAAGGTCTCTTCCTTGGCGAGATAGGACGGATCGTCGATGTGCTCGTAAAGGTCGACGTGCTCCCGAAGGTAGTGCTGCTCGGGATGCATGTTCTTCCATCCCTGCAGCATGAACTTCCCTCTCATCAGGCCGCCGCCGAGGGTAACGAGCTCTTCGTAGAATGACATCGGAGAGGTGTGGGCCATGCGCTTGATCGGGCCATTGCCCGCGTCGGTGTCGATCGGCGCGCCCGCCAGCACCAGAGCGTTCACCTTGGCCGGAAAGCGCGCCGCGATCATCGCCGCGACCCAGCCGCCCTGACACAAACCGACCAGATTGACGCGCCCGCCCAGATCGTCGACCGCGACGAGCATCTCGGCGAGATAGTTGTCGATATCCAGTTCCTTCATGTCCTCGGTCGCCGGTTTCCAGTCGGTCAGGGCGACGTGGCCGATGCCGTTGGCGAGGAGCGTCTCCACGAGGCTCTGGCCCTTCTGATAGTCGGCGATCATCGCGGTATGGCCGGCATAGGGCGCATCGATGAGCGTGGGGATTCCGCCGGGCGTGCCGTAGTCGCGAAGGAACATCGTGCGCAGATCGAGGCGCACCTTGTTGGGCGTCGCCAGCTTGGGACGCAGACGATCGTGGATCTTTATTTCCTCTTCGATGAATTTCAGATTCCTGGCGTAGAGCTCTCTGCCCTGCTCGACCAGCGCGGACGCCATGGCCATCGGCCAGAAGGCGGGCACGCTGGTCAGCGAGAATTCGGAATGTCGCGGTGGGGTTTTCTTTTGCATCCCGTTTACAGCCATATCAGGGTGTGATGGCGACCTTCAGGACGCCGTCGCGCTGGTGGGAGAACAGGTCGTAGGCTTCCTCGATCTGATCGAGCTTGAAGCGATGGGTGACGAGCGGCTTCAAGTCAATGCGCCCCGATCC
This sequence comes from uncultured Hyphomicrobiales bacterium, assembly GCA_964449645.1. GTDB lineage: Bacteria > Pseudomonadota > Alphaproteobacteria > Rhizobiales > Xanthobacteraceae > CAYVBN01. The sequence continues at coordinate 2,949 of CAYVBN010000014.1, read as the reverse complement.
GATGACGTCCATCAGCCGCCGCATGCGCTCCTTGCCGCCCGGGCAGAGCGTCGTGACGATCTTATGGTCGCCGAGCCCGGCCGCGAACGCATCCACCGGCATCGAAAGCTTGCCGGAGTAGACGCCGAGGCTCGACAATATGCCGCCCGGCTTGAGCACGCGCAGGCAGCTCTCGAACGTGTGCTGCGTCCCCAACGCTTCGATCGCCACGTCGACGCCCGTCCCGCCAGTGATCTTCATGATCTCCTGCACCGGATCCCCGGCGGCGTAATCGAGCACGATGTCGGCTCCGAGGCGCTTGGCCATGTCCATACGCTCCGGGACATGATCGACCGCGATGATTTGCGTCGCCCCCTTCAACTTGGCGCCGACGGTGGCGCAAAGGCCAATCGGCCCCTGGGCGAATATGACGACGGTGTCGCCGATCCTGATCTGGCCGCTTTCGGCTCCGCCGAACCCAGTGCTCATGATATCGGGGCACATCAGCACCTGCTCGTCGGTCAGGCCGTCGGGGATCGGCGCGAGATTGGCCTGCGCGTCCGGAACGAGGACGTATTCGGCCTGGCACCCGTCGATCGTGTTGCCGAATTTCCAGCCGCCGATCGGCTTGCCGCCGCACTGCGAGGTGTGGCCGGCAAGGCAGGTGTTGCACTGTCCGCAAGGGGTGATCGCCCCGGCAATCACACGCTGCCCGACCTTGAAGCCACGCACCGCGGCGCCCAGTTCGTGGATGACCCCGACCGGCTCGTGGCCGATGGTCAATCCGCGCGCGACCGGATACTCGCCCTTGAGGATATGGATGTCGGTGCCGCAGATGGTCGTGGTGGTGATGCGCACCAGCGCATCGGTCGGCCCCACGCGGGGAACGGGTTTTTCCTGCAGGACGATACGTCCAGGCTCGACAAACACCGCTGCTTTCATGGTGTTGACTCCATCTTCTCGTTACAAAGCTTGACGCCGTGGATGACGACGGTGCGTCGGCTGCATCGCTTCCGCACCCGTCATCAAATCCAGGAGCTCCGAGGTGATCTCGGTCTGGCGCGCCTGGCGCGCATTCTCCTGTAACCCGGCCAGCTTCTTGCTGACATTGTCGTGCGCGGATTCCATCGCCGCGAAGCGCGCCGCGTTCTCGCTCGCAATGGATTCGACGGCAGCCTCGGTCAGCAGCGCGAAGACGTACTCGGCCATCAATTTCTCGAGCAGCGGCCGCGGCGCGAGATTATGAAGCGGGGCCTGCCGGGCCCTGGTGGCGACGAGCGACGCGGTGTCGAGCGGAAGCAGCAACCGGCGCTCGATCGTGTGTTGGGCGCCTTGACGGTAGCGGCCGAACATGACCTCGACCCGCGCGATCTCGCCGTGCGCAATCCGTGCGTAAAGCTCGTTCGTGAGGTCGTTCACCGCATCGGGCGCACCGGCCAGGCGGGTCGCCATCGGCCGCGTCCAGGCGGCCTTGCGGCCGCGCTCGAATGCAAGAGCAGCCCCGCGGCTGCCGAGCACAAACAGCAGATCGGAGGATGTGAGCGTCGCCTCCGCTGCCTCCAGCATCCTTTCGTTGAACCCGCCGACGAAACCGTGCTCGGCCGTGCACACGATCACGGCCCGGCGGCCGCGCGCTGGCCGCGCTTCGGTCACGCGCTCTGGCATCAGCAGCAGCGCGCTGCCGATCGCCGCCGCCATGGACTCGGCGTAGCTGCGGATGCCGGGCAACGCATGCTGCGACTCCTGCACGCGCATGCCGGCGAGCGAGCGCATGGCGCCCACGATGTCGAGCAGCTCGTCCATGCTGGCGATGTGGCTCTCGATTTCCGACAGGCGCGTCATGAGGGCCCTCCCGCCGTCGCCGGTGTGTCAATCGATTGCGCCAGCATGGTCAGGGTCGCTCTGAGCCGGGCGCGAACGGTGTCGGACAACGGCTTGGCCTCGTCGTCGAGCGCCAGGATCTCGGGGCAGTGTTCGCCAAGCCAGACACCGAGGCGGGCGCGGAAGGCATCGATGCGATCGAGCGGCACGGGGTCGAGCACGCCGTCGGCAACGGCGCACAGCAGCGCGACCTCTGCGCCCAGTGAGAGCGGCGCGAATTGCCGCTGCCCCAGGACGGCACGGATACGCCGCCCATGCTCGATGACTTTGCGGGTGCGCTCGTCCACCATGGTGCCGAACCGGGTGAACACTTCCAGCTCCAGGAACTGCGCGTATTCGAGGCGCAGGCTTTCGGAAAACGCCTTGAGGACGGGCGCCTGCGTCGCGCCGCCGACGCGGGAGACGCTCTTGCCGACGTCGACCGCCGGTTTCTGGTCTTCGTAGAACAGGCGCGGATCGAGATAGATTTGCCCGTCGGTAATCGAGATCAGGTTCGTCGGGATGTAGGCGCTGATGTTGCCGGCTTGCGTCTCGGCGATCGGAAGCGCCGTCAGCGATCCGCCGCCGCGCGCGGGCGCCAGCTTCGCCGCCCGCTCCAGCAATCGCGAGTGGATGTAGAAGATGTCCCCCGGATAGGCTTCCCGGCCCGGCGGCCGGCGCAGCAGCAGCGAGACCTGCCGATAGCAGGCGGCGTGCTTGGTCAGGTCGTCGAGGACGAGCAGCACGTCGCGCTCGCGCAGCATGAAATATTCGGCCATCGCGCACGCCGAATAGGGCGTGAGCCACTGCAGACCGGGCGCCGCATCCGCTTCGCCGACGACGAAGATGCAGCGTTCCGGCGCGCCGTACCGGTGCACGGCGTCGATGACGCGGGCGATGGACGACGCCTTCTGGCCGATGGCGGCATAGACACAGATCACGTCACTGGATTTCTGGTTGATGATGGTATCGACCGCGATGGCGGTCTTGCCCGTCTCGCGGTCGCCGATGATGAGCTCGCGCTGGCCGCGTCCCAGGGGCACCATCGCATCGATGACCAGCACGCCGGTGTGCAAAGGCTCCGTCACCAGGTCTCGATCGATGATCGTC
>CAYVBN010000013.1:0-5160 GCA_964449645.1 uncultured Hyphomicrobiales bacterium | reverse complement strand
GCCTTCCTTGACGACGTCCGTGACCTTCTGCACGCGGCGCGGCGCGAGCTGCGAGATGTGCACCAGGCCGTCGCGCGAGCCGAAGAAGTTCACGAAGGCGCCGAAGTCCATCACCTTGACGACCGTGCCCTCGTAGATGTGGCCGATCTCTGGATCGGAGGCGATCGACTTGATCCAGTTGATCGCCGCCTTGATCGACTCGCCGTTCGCCGAGGCGACCTTCACGGTGCCGTCGTCGGAAATATCGATCTTGGCGCCGGTCTTCTCCACGATCTCGCGGATCACCTTGCCGCCCGAGCCGATCACCTCGCGGATCTTGTCGGTCGGGATCGAGAGCACCTCGATGCGCGGCGCATGCTCGCCGAGCTCGGCGCGCGCGGAGGTGATGGCCTTGGCCATCTCGCCCAGGATATGCAGGCGTCCGTCCTTCGCCTGGGTGAGGGCGACGCGCATGATCTCCTCGGTGATGCCGGCGATCTTGATGTCCATCTGCAGCGAGGTGACGCCGCGCTCGGTGCCGGCCACCTTGAAGTCCATGTCGCCGAGGTGGTCCTCGTCGCCCAGGATGTCGGACAGGACCGCGAAGCGCTGGCCTTCCAGAATGAGCCCCATGGCGATGCCGGCGGTCGGGCGCTTGAGCGGAACGCCCGCGTCCATCAGCGCCAGGGACGTGCCGCAGACGGTCGCCATCGACGACGAGCCGTTCGACTCGGTGATCTCCGACACGACGCGGATCGTGTAGGGGAACTCATGATGCGCCGGCAGCATCGGATGGATGGCGCGCCACGCCAGCTTGCCGTGTCCGATCTCGCGCCGGCCAGGACCGCCCATGCGTCCGGTCTCGCCGACCGAGAAGGGCGGGAAGTTGTAGTGCAGCAGGAACGTTTCCTTGTAGGTCCCCTGCAGCGCGTCGATGAACTGCTCGTCCTCGCCGGTGCCGAGCGTCGCCACCACGAGGGCCTGCGTCTCGCCGCGCGTGAACAGCGCCGAGCCGTGCGCCCGCGGCAGCACGCCGACCTCGGCGACGATCTGGCGGACCGTCTTGAGATCGCGTCCGTCGATGCGATGACCGGTGTCGAGGATGTTCCAGCGCACGATCTTCGCTTCGAGATCCTTGAACACGCCGGAGACACGCAGCGCGTCGTAGCGCGGCTCCGCGCCTTCGGGGAAGAAATGCGCCATGACCTTCGCCTTGGCGGCGTCCACCGCGACGTGGCGTTCCTGCTTCTGCGGAATCGCGTAGGCGGCGCGCAGGTCCTTCTCGACGATCTCCAGCATCTCCTTCTCGAGCGCCGAATTGTCGGGCAGCGCCAGCTCGCGCGGCTCCTTCGCGGCCTTCTCGGCGAGCCGGATGATCGCCTCGATCACCGGCTGGAAGTGGCGGTGGCCGAACATCACGGCGCCGAGCATCACCTCTTCGGCAAGCTCCTTCGCCTCCGACTCGACCATCAGCACGGCGTCCTGCGTGCCGGCGACGACGAGGTCGAGCTGGCTCTCCGTCATTTCGTCGATCTGCGGATTGAGCACGTATTCGTTGTTGATGAAGCCGACGCGCGCGGCGCCGATGGGGCCCATGAAGGGAGCGCCCGAGAGCGTCAGCGCCGCGGAGGAGGCGACCATCGCCAGGATGTCGGGATCGTTCTCGAGATCGTGCGAGAGCACGGTCACGATCACCTGGGTGTCGCAGCGCCAGCCGTCGGCGAACAGCGGGCGGATCGGGCGGTCGATCAGCCGCGAGACCAGCGTCTCCTTCTCGGTCGGGCGGCCTTCACGCTTGAAATAACCGCCCGGGATGCGCCCGGCGGCGTAGAACTTTTCCTGATAGTTGACGGTGAGCGGAAGGAAATCGATGCCTTCCTTGGGCTCCTTGGCGGCGACCACGGTCGCCAGCACGGTGGTTTCGCCGTAGCTCGCAAATACGGCGCCATCGGCCTGTCGGGCTATTTTGCCGGTCTCGAGAACGAGCTTGCGCCCGCCCCAGTCGAGCTCCACACGGTGTTTGTTAAACATAGTTTCGGTCTCTCATGGTTTTCGGACAGGTACGAAAGCCATGAGCAAGACGGCGAGAGGCTGCCGGGCGCGAACCGTTCGCGCGTCCCGCCAGCATCCAGCGATCCTGCCATGGCTTTCGAGCCTTCACGTGACCACCGGACGCCTCGCGCCCGGTGCATGTCGGCAACTTCGGTTGCCGGACTTGAAACGGCGGATGACGTCCTCGCCATCCGCTCGAACATGCGCGGGATGACCCGCGCAAGACTGCGTCAGCGGCGGATTCCGAGCTTTTCGATCAAGGTCTTGTAGCGGCTTTCGTCGGCGCGCTTGAGATAATCGAGAAGCTGGCGACGCTGGGACACGAGCTTCAGCAGTCCCCGCCGCGAATGATTGTCTTTGACGTGAGCCTTGAAGTGCTCCGTCAGGTTGGCGATACGCTCGGACAGGATCGCAACCTGCACTTCCGGCGAGCCGGTGTCGCCGGCCTTGGCTCCGTACGTTTTGATGAGATCCGCTTTACGCTCTGCGGTGATCGACATCGTCAATGACCTTCTTGTCGGCCGGCTCTGCCATGCAGGCCGGCGAGGTTGAACACGCGCTTGGGGACGATCTCGCCGCGGTCCACTTCGGCCAGAGACAGCAACTGGCCTGCGACGGTCACGTAAACCGTGCCCTGGAAAATCGGGGCATCCCGGCCGCGCAACAGGACGGCTTGGCCCCTCTGGAGCCTTGCCGCGTCCGCCCGGCTGACGGCCAGCGCCGGGATGTCGTCCAGCGCGGTCTCAACGGGCAGTAGCAGATCGGCGAGGTTTCCCTCGCCGACGGCGGCTCTATGGCACAAAGCCTCGAGCCGTTCCAGCGGAATCATGTCCGCTTCCCGGAAGGGGCCGACGGCCGTGCGACGCAGCGCCACGACGTGCCCCAGGCACCCCAGAATCCGGCCCATGTCGCGCGCGAGCGCCCGCACATAGGTTCCCTTGCCGCATTCGGCGCCGAACACCGCGTGATCGGGGTCCGGCATGTCCACCAGGACGAGCCGATGGATTTCGACCGGGCGCGGCTCGAGCTCGAACGTCTCCCCGTCGCGCGCGATGTCGTAGGCGCGTTCCCCGGCGATCTTCACGGCGGAGAAGCGCGGCGGGACCTGCTCGATCGTGCCGGTGAAGCGGGGCAGCAGGGCCTCGATGGTCTCGGCCGCAGGGCGGGAGTCCGCGGTCGCGACCACGCGGCCCTCGGCGTCGTCGGTGTCGCGCTCCTCGCCCCAGCGCACGGTGAATTGGTAAATTTTCCGTCCGTCCATCACGAACGGCACCGTCTTGGTCGCTTCCCCGAGCGCGATCGGCAGGCAGCCGGAGGCGAGCGGATCGAGCGTGCCGGCGTGGCCGGCGCGCTTGGCCGTGAACAGCCGCTTGATGACGGAGACGGCGTGCGTCGAGGTCATGCCGACCGGCTTGTCGAGCACCAGCCAGCCGTGCACGTCGCGCCGTTCGCGCTTGCGCTGCGGCGGGGCCGGGCGGGCGTCGGCCGGGGCAGGCAGGTCCTCGTGCATGTCAGTCCTCGTTGCCCGAGCCGGGTTCGAGATCGCGGCGCACGGCCGGCGAGCGCAGCAGTTTGTCGATGCGTTCGGCTTCGTCGAAGCGCTCGTCGACGCGGAAACGGATGTCCGGGGCGAATTTCAGGTTGACCCGCCGGGCGATCTCGCCGCGCAGATAGCGCTTGTTGCGGTCGAGCGCCGCCACGACCTCCGCACCGTCGCGTCCGCCGAGCGGCACCACGTAGGCGGTTGCGAGCCGCAGGTCCGGGCTCACGCGCACTTCCGGCACGGTGATCATGTGCGTCTCGATCACCGGGTCGTGCACGTCGCCGCGCGAGAGGATCTCGGCGAGGGCGTGGCGAATGAGCTCCGCCGCCCGCAGCTGGCGCTGCGAGGTCCCGGAACTCGATTCGCGATGACGTCGCTGCGCCACGATGGTCTCACCTTGCCGTGTTCCAACTTGCGGCGCGCCGATACCCGTGATCGTTGCGCCGCGCCACGCGTGACCGCTCGCGGCCGGAAGCCTCCGGCCCGAGCCGCCGCACGCATCGGCCGACTTACAGCGAGCGCTGGATCTGCTCGACCCGGTAGCACTCGATGACGTCGCCGACCCTCATGTCCTGGTAGTTCTCGAAGGCCATGCCGCACTCCTGGCCGGCCGACACTTCCTTGGCGTCGTCCTTGAACCGCTTGAGCTGCGACAGCTTGCCCTCGTGGATCACGACATTGTCGCGGATCAGGCGCACGTTGGCGCCGCGCTCCACCACGCCGTCGGTCACGCGGCAGCCCGCGACCTTGCCGACCTTGGAGACGTTGAAGATCTCGAGGATCTGGGCATTGCCCAGCATGGTCTCGCGAATCGTCGGCGCCAGCAGGCCGGACATCGCCTGCTTCACGTCGTCGACCAGGTCGTAGATGATGTTGTAGTAGCGGATCTCGATGCCGGCCCGTTCGGCCGCCTCGCGCGCTTCCTTGTGGGCGCGAACATTGAAGCCGATGATCGGCACCCCCGAAGCTTCCGCGAGCGTGACGTCGGATTCGGTGATGGCGCCGACGCCGGCGTGGATCACGCGCGCGCCGACCTCCTCGGTGCCGAGCTTCTCGACCGCCCCGATGATCGCCTCGAGCGAGCCCTGGACGTCGGCCTTGATGATCAGCGCCAGATCCTTGCGTCCCGCGGTCTTGAGCTGGCTCATCATCTGCTCGAGCGAGCCGCGCATGCCGCTCGCGCGGGCGGCGAGCTTTTCGCGCTTCTGCCGCGCACGGTAGTCGGTGATTTCGCGCGCGCGCGCCTCGCTCTCGACGACCGCCAGGCGATCGCCGGCCTCGGGCGTTCCGTTGAAGCCCAGAACCTCGACGGGAATCGACGGACCGGCCTGCTGCGCGGATGTTCCGGTGTCGCTCACCAGCGCACGCACGCGGCCCCACTCGGCGCCGGCGATGACGATGTCGCCGACGTGCAGGGTGCCGCGCTGCACGAGCACGGTTGCGACCGGGCCGCGGCCGCGGTCGAGCTTCGCCTCGATGACGGTGCCCTCGGCGGGACGGTTCGGATTGGCCTTGAGTTCGAGGATTTCCGACTGCAGGCTGATGGTCTCGAGCAGCTTGTCGAGATTGAGCTTCTTCGTCGCCGA
>CAYVBN010000012.1:0-10020 GCA_964449645.1 uncultured Hyphomicrobiales bacterium | reverse complement strand
AATCACATTGGCAAACTGACTCGGATCGTCGAGCCGCCCGAGCACATTGAGCGTGTACTGGAACGATTGGTTGTCGGGCGCCGGCGGCGCGCCGATCTGGCCGGCGGGGACATCGTTGCTCTGCTGCTGCAGTGCCTGGATCACGTCCTGAGCATTGAGGCCGCGCGCCTTCATCGCATTCGGGTCAAGCCAGACGCGCATCGAATACTGGCCGGCGCCGAACACCGTGACATTGCCGACGCCGGGCAGCCGCGCGATCTCGTCCTTGAGATGGATGGTGGCGTAGTTGCTGAGATAGAGGCTGTCGTAGCGCGAGTCCGGCGAGGTCAGCGTCGCGATCTCGAGGATCGAGTTCGACCGCTTCTGCACGGTGACGCCTTGCACCTGCACCGCTTGCGGCAGTTGCGACAGCGCACTCGACACCCGGTTCTGGACCAGCACCTGCGCGAAGTTGAGGTCAGTCCCGATCCGGAACGTCACCGTCAGCGTGTAGGTCCCGTCGGCGGCCGCATAGGACTGCATGTACAGCATGCCTTCGACGCCGTTCACCTGCTGCTCGATCGGCAGCGCCACGGTGTCGATGACCGTGCGGGCGCTGGCGCCCGGATAGCGCGTGGTGACCTGGACGGTCGGCGGCACCACCTCGGGATATTGGGCGATCGGCAGTCCATAGAGCGCCACGAGACCGATCACGACCATCAGAATGGCGATGACGTTGGCGAGGACCGGCCGCTCGATGAAGAATTTCGAGATCATGACGGATTACTTCGCGGCGTTCGCGGCCTCCGTGCCGGCGGCCGACGCCTGCATCTGCGGCTCGACTTTCTGACCCGGAATGGCGTGCAGGATTCCGGTCACGACGACACGATCATCCGGCTGCAGCCCCTTCTCGATCACCCGCAGGTCGCCCACGATCGGGCCGAGCTCCACCTTGCGCTGCGCGACGACGTCGTCCTTGTCGACGACGAGCACGTAACGGCCGCCCTGATCGCTGCCGAGCGCGACATCGGGGACGAGCAGCGCCTTGTCCTGCTGCTGGACGGGAACGCGCACGCGCACGAAGAAGCCGGGCAGCAGCGCGCGGTCGGCGTTCTGGAAGACGCCGCGCACCGCCAGGGTGCCGGTGGTCGAATTGACGCTCGGGGCGATGTAGTCGAGCGTGCCCTTATGCGGGTAGCCGCTTTCCGTCTGCAGGCCGACCTCGACCGGAACGTGCTTGAGGTCGGCGCGCGTGATGCCGCGGCGCGCCATCTCGGCGCGAATGCGCAGCACATCCTGTTCGCTGATGTTGAAATTGACGTAGATCGGATCGAGCTGGACGATGCTGGCGAGCGTCGTAGGCGACGTGGTTCCGACCAGTTGCCCGACCGACACCTGCCGGGCCGTGACGATGCCGTCGAACGGCGCTGCGACCTGCGTGTAGCCGAGATTGATCGCCGCCTGCTTGGTGTTCGACTGGGCCTCCTGCAGGTTCGCCTTGCCCGAGTCGCGGTCGGCGAGCGCGCGATCGTAGTTCGCCTGCGTCGACACGTCCTTGGTGCGCAACTGCTCCTGGCGGGCGAATTCCGCCTCCGCGCGCGTCAGAGCCGCCTGCGAGCCGGCTTCGGCCGCCTGCGCCTGCTGCAGCTTGAGGCGATAGGGTTCGGGTTCGATGACGAACAGCGGCGTGCCCTTTTTCACGAGCGCACCGTCCTCGTAGAGGATCTCCTGGACGAAGCCCTGCACGCGGGCGACGAGATCGGCGGAGTTCACCGCTGCGGTGTTGCCGGTCGCCTCGAGATAGCGCGTCACCTCCTGCTGCACCGGCCGCATCACCGTCACGCGCGGCGGCGGCGGCGCGACATAGCGATTTCCCTCGCCGCAGGCTGTCAGCAAGAAGGCCACGGTGAGGACCGCGGCGGGGGCGAATGGCAGGCGATGCGGCCTCATGGACGCTGGCCCCGCTGGCACGAGACAAAAGGTCCGCTTCGCCGGACCCGACGCCTGAACCTCAACCCCTGGTTACGATCTTAGTATGCGGGATATCGCGCGGGGGCACCATCCCCAAAATACGCGCCGCTCCTCGCGCATGATCCGGCGAAATGTTTTGTGGGATCGCGCTCCGAGCGTGAACCGCGAACGTAAAGACGGCCGCGGATGCAGCCAGCTCATGCAATCGGAAACTTATGATCGCGATCCAACCCCCTGAACCGGCACGTGATCTTCAGACAGCGCCGGCCGTTCACCGGAATGGATCGCGCCCGTCCCACGGAGGGCTGCCGTCCTCAGGAACTCGCGTTGAGCACCGTGACGGCACGGCGGTTCTGCGACCAGCAGGAGATGTCGTTGCACACCGCGACCGGGCGTTCCTTGCCGTAGGAGATCGTGCGCATGCGATTGGCCTGCACGCCGCGAGCGATCAGATAATCGTGCACCGCCTGCGCGCGCCGGGCGCCAAGCGCGATGTTGTATTCGCGGGTGCCGCGCTCGTCAGCATGGCCTTCGACCGTGAAGGCATAACGGTTGTACATGTTCAGCCACTGCGCCTGCTTGTCGAGCGTCGCGCGGGCCTGCGGCGTGAGTTCGGACGAATCGGTCTCGAAGAACACGCGATCACCGACATTGACCACGAAGTCCTGCGCACTGCCCGGCGTGGCGGCGCCGCCGGCGAGACCCGCCTGACTCTGGTCGGTCGGATTGTTGGCGCAGGCTGCGATCGTCAGTGCCGCAGCCAGAGCGGCGGCGAGCCTGGCACCGCGGACGAGGCGCGTAAAATTGAACATTCCGGCGACTCCTTCTTGATTGCACGCGTGACCGGACGTGCCCTCCGGTCCGATAGCTTGCTTTCGGTCTAGCGGGCCTTCGTTAAGCGAAGGTTCCGTCAACCTTGACGAGGACTTGCCCCCACCCCGCAAATGTGCGGAATCGGCCGAAACCTTTTCGAATGGTTAATGCGGCGTGAACGGGGCGAGATCGAGGCATCCACAGGAACGTGCATTGCGGCACGGCCCGGCGCCGCATGCAACGCGCAAAGGTTGTGCTGGGGACGGGGTGAGCGAGAGCGCATTGCGATCCTGCACTCCAATGCGATTGAATCGGAATGCGCCCTCAACTTGATTTCGGGCGCATTCTCTACGGCGAACCGGGACCACTTCGCCGGAAAATGCTCTTTGAATTTGGACGCATTTTCTGCGGCGAACCGGGACCACTTCGCCGGAAAATGCTCTGTGAGCTCCGCTTACGACAGCAGCGGCGACCAGGCCGGATCCGACGCATAGGCCGGCGTCGGCACGCGCTGCTCGTTGCGGCCGGTGAGATCAACCGTGAACAACGAGGGACCCGAGTTCCCGCCCGGGTCGCGGAAGAACATGACGACGCGCCCGTTAGGGGCGAAGGTCGGCCCTTCGTTGTGGAACCCTTCGGTGAGGATGCGCTCGCCCGAGCCGTCGGTCTTCATGACCCCGATGGCGAACTTGCCCTGATACTGGCGCGTGAAGGCGATCACGTCGCCGCGCGGCGACCAGACGGGCGTCGAATAGCTGCCCTCGCCGAAGCTGATGCGCTGCGCGGCTCCGCCGTTGGCGCCCATGATGTAGATCTGCGGCGAGCCGCCGCGATCGGATTCGAAGCAGATGCGCGTGCCGTCGGGCGCATAGGACGGCGCCGTGTCGATCGCCGCCGTGTCGGTCAGCCGCGTCGTCGCCTTGGAGCGCAGGTCCATCACGAAGATGTTGGAGTTGCTCCCCTGCTGCAGGCTCATGATGACGCGCTGGCCGTCCGGCGAGAAGCGCGGCGAGAACGACATGCCGGGGAAATTGCCGACGATCTCGCGCTGGCCGGTCTCGATGTTGAGCAGATAGACGCGCGGATCACCCTGCCCGTAGGACATGTAGGTGATCTCCTGCGTCGACGGCGAGAAGCGCGGGGTCAGCACGAGGTCTTCGCCGCGCGTCAGATAACGCACGTTGGCGCCGTCCTGGTCCATCAGCGCGAGCCGCTTCACGCGCCGCTGCGAAGGACCGGTTTCGTCGACGAACACGATGCGCGTGTCGAAATAGCCCTTCTCGCCGGTGAGCCGTTCATAAACCGCGTCGGATATGATGTGGGCGATGCGCCGCCAGTTGTCGGGCGTGGTGAAGTACTGCTGGCCGGCGAGCTGCTGGCCGGCGAACACGTCCCACAGCCGGAACTCTGCCTTGAGACGGCCATCGGGCTGACGGGTGATGCGTCCCGTGACAAGCGCCTGTGCGTTGATGGCGCGCCAGTCGGGAAAGCGCGGTACGGCATCAACGTTGACGATCTTCTCGATGAAGGCGGCCGGGTCGATCGGCGCGAACAGGCCGCTGCGCTGAAGATCCGCCGTGATGATCTGCGTGATGCTGCGCGCCGCCTCGCTGTCGCTCGGGCTGCCGCCGACGAAATCCGGCAATGCGATCGGCAGCGGCTGGACGTTGCCCTGCGTGACGTCGATCTGCAGCACGGCCGCCGCCTCGCGCGGCGTCAATCCGGCGAGCGCGCCTGCGGTGGCCGCCGCACTCGCGAGCAGCAGACGACGGCGCGTGAGCCCGCGCCAGGGCCGAAACGAACGGGCGTCATGCATGGAGGTCATCCGGAAAGGTGGAGCAAGGCTCAGCCGCGGAACATATCGCGTGGATCGAAGGTCACTTCAACATCCTTCCAGACATCGTATTTGGCGACCGGAAGGTGATAAGGCTGGCAGCGGCGGATCGCCCGCATCGCGCTCTCGGCGGCAATTTGGAAGAACGCGTTGCTGCCGCGATTGATGACGATCGGCTCGCCCGACAGGGATCCGTCCTGATTGAGCATCAGGCGGATCTTGACAATCAGATCCTTGGCGTCGGCGGCGCCGGCCGGCGGATTCCAGCACGCCTGGATCTGGGCGCGCAGCGCATCGATCTCGCTCTGCGAGAGATGCTGCGCGTTGCCGGTCGGCACGCCGAGCGACGCGGTGGAATTGAGCACGTCGCCGGTCGCGGCGTGACGACGCGGATCGCGCTTGTCGAGCAGGGCCGCGACCTTGCTTGGATCGAAGCGCGGCTGCGGCGGGGGCGGCTTCTTGGGCGGCGTCGGTTTCGCCTGCGTCGTCTGCTTCGGCTTCTCGGGCTTCTTCGCCTCGTCTTTCTTCAGCGCCTCGGCGATCGGATCGACCTTCGGCTCCGGCTTCGGTTCCGTCTTGGCCTTCTCGGGCTTCGTCTCCGCGCGAGTCTGCGGCGGCACCGGGACGGGCTTCGGCTCCGGCGGCTTCGGCTCGGGCGTGGGCGGCGTCGGCTCGGCCGAGGCGGTGACGACCTCCTGCTTGTCGGAGACCTTCGGCGCGTCCTCTTTCGTCTGTTTCGGCTCGGCCACCTTGTCGACGACGGGCTACGGCTTCACGGCCTGCTTCGCCTGTTTCGAGCCGGCCATCATTTCGGAGAAGTCCTTGTCCGAAATGATGTCGATCGGCAGGGAATCGGCCTGCGAGACCTCGAACGGCTTCGCCGAGAACGACACGAGCGCCCAGATCAACAGGGCGGCATGCCCGGTCGCCGATATCGTGAGGCCGGTTTTCATCTGCCCGTCACGACCCCTGCTCGACCTCCGTCACCAGCGCCACCCGCCGGAAGCCGGCCGACGACAGCCGGCCCATGACCTTCATCACTGTACCGTAATCGACCTTGCGGTCGCCACGGACGTAGATGCGCTCGTCCGCGCCCCCGCGCGCCTCGGTGATGGCCTTGAGCTTGGGGACGAGCTCGTCGATGTCGATCTGCGAGTTCTGCAGGAACACCTCACCCTTGGTGTTAACCGAGATGGTGAGCGGTTCCTTGTCCTGGTCGAGGCTCTTGGCCTGGGTCTGCGGCAGGTCGATCGGCACGCCGACCGTGAGCAGAGGCGCCGACACCATGAAGATGATGAGCAGCACCAGCATCACGTCGACCATCGGCGTGACGTTGATCTCGGCCATGACGGGCTTGCGGCGGTGGCGTCGCCCGCCGCCCTGAACCCCGACCCCCAAGCCGTTCCCCGCCATCGGTTCCCCTCATGCCCGCTCGTCGATCTGCCGCGACAGGATGGCGGCGAACTCGTCGGCGAAGCCCTCGAGACGCTGGGCCTGCTTGTTCACCTCGGAGACGAACTTGTTGTAGAAAATGGTCGCCGGTATGGCCGCGATGAGGCCGACCGCGGTTGCGAACAGGGCTTCGGCGATGCCGGGCGCCACGACCGCGAGCGAGGTGTTCTTCGAGGCGGCAATCGACTGAAAACTCGTCATAATTCCCCAGACGGTGCCGAACAGCCCGATGAACGGGCCGGACGATCCGACCGTCGCCAGCACCAGAAGCCGCCGCTCCAGCCGCTCGATTTCACGCGCAATGGTGACGTCCATCACCTTCTCGATGCGCATCTGCAGGCCGCCCAACGAGCGGGCCGAGGTCTCGAAGCTGCGTTTCCACTCGCGCATGGCGGCGACGAAGAGCGCGGCCATCGAGTGATTCGGCCGCGAAGAGAGCGCCCGATAGAGTTCCTCCAGCGACTGGCCGGACCAGAACGCCTCCTCGAACTTGTTCATCGCCCGGCGGGTGCGCGAATAGAGAAGCGTCTTGTCGACCACGATCGCCCAGACCCAGATCGAGCAGACGAGCAGCCCGAGCATCACCGCTTTGACGATCCAATGCGCGTGCCAGAAGAGCGTGATGATCGATAGGTCCGATGAGGCCAGCGGCAGGGCCGACTGCGCAACGTCGGCGGGATTCATGATCGCTCCTTTCGGCTCTCCGGCACTGGCACTGGCTTGGACCGGCACGGCACGCCGTTGCAGAACTAAAACGGGATCGCCGGAGGCATCACCGGCGCTCCGCCGACAACCCGAAAATTGCGAAGATTCAAGCCGTCTACCACCGGCAGGGCTACGAAATCCCCGCGAAACTTGTCCAAACTAGGGCGTCCGCCCGGGCATCCCGGCGCCATAACAGGACGCGGCTGGTTAACGCCAGGTTACCAAGGCCTCGGAGCCGGACAGAGAAAACCCCGCCTCGCGGTGCGAGGCGGGGTCGGATCGACGCGCCCAGGAGGCAAGCGCGCAGGGAGATCGTAAGCGGAGCGTCAGGCCTGCTGCGGGGCTTCCGGGCCCTGCCGGTTGCGGCGCTCGGCCATGAACTGGTCGAACTCGGCCTTGTCCTTGGCCATGCGCAGGCGCTGCAGGAATTCGCGGAACTCCCGCTGCTCCTCCTCGAGCCGCCGCAACGTCTCGGTGCGATATTCATCGAACGCGCGGTTCCCGCTCGAGCGCGGCTCACCGCGCCAGTTCCGCTCGCCCCACCAGTTCGTGCCGGAGCGCTCGCGCTCCGCGCCCTCCCAGCGGCCGTAGCCGCGATGTCTCCAGCAACCCATGCGTCCGCTCCATATGGTGAAGATCAGGATCGCAAGGCCGACCGGCCACCAGAAGATGAACCCGAGGATCATCAGGGCGATCCATGCGGCGGATCCCAGGTCGTCGAGTTTGGCAACGATGGGCATGGCGAGGCCTCGCGGGTGAATGTTAATAACATTTACATAGTTAAGAACAGCGGGCCTAGTTGTCAACCCTTGTATCAAGGGGTCGCGGCGTTTTTGTCCGATTCGGGCAGCAGGCCGAGGCCGCGCAGGTAGATGAGGACGCCCGCCTCGAGCAGCTCCTCGGGCGACATCGGCAGCGCGCGGCGCGCCGCATCGCCGCGGCCGAACAGCGAGGCGATGCCGTGCGACATCGCCCAGATGTGAAGGCCCATCATCAGCGCCGGCGGCCGGTGGCCGGCCGGCAGCGTCGCCGCGAGCGTCTCGGCGGCGCCGCGCAGCACCGCGAACGCGCGCTCGCCCGCCTGGCGCAGCTCGGGATTGGTGTCGAGCGGAATGCCGGCCTCGAACATGGCCGAGTAATAAGCCGGCTCGTCGCGGGCGAAGGTCAGATAGGCCTTGCCGAGCCGCTCGAAGGCCGCGAACGGCTCGGGCCGCCCCTCGTCCCAGGCGCGCGTGAGCGTGCTCTCGAACTGATCGAAGCCGCGCAGCGCCACGCTGGCGAGAAGCTCGTCGCGATCACGGAAATGCCTGTAGGGCGCGGCCGGGCTGACGCCGGCCCAGCGCGCGGCTTCCGCGAAGGTGAACCCCGCCGGCCCCTTCTCGGCAATCAGTTCGAGCGCCGCGCGCAGCAGCGCCTCCTTGAGGTTGCCGTGGTGATAGCCGCGCGGCCCGTTGCGGCCGCCGTGTCTGGACCAAGTCATGTGAATCGGTCTTACATCACGCCGCAGGGCGCGTCGATGGGGCCAGGGAGTGAGGCCATGGCGAAGGCGTCCGCCGCCGGATCAGCCGCCCGAGCCGGCAGCCTCCTGGTCGGCCTTCATGGCGAGGCGCAGCGGCTTGGGGATGCGCTGGGCTTTGCCTTGCGAGACAAATGCCACGCGCACGTGCGCCTCGACCAGGACCTCGCCGCCGCGCGTGACGTGCTGCGCGAGCGTGATCGAGGCGCCTTTGACCTCGACCGGCTCGGTGGTGATTTCGAGCACGTCGTCCATGCGCGCCGGCCGCAGGAATTCGAGCGACATCGAGCGCACCACGAAGGCGAAGCCGGGCGCCTGGCGCTCGGCCTCCTCGAACAGCGCGCGCTGGTCGGCGCCGAGCAGGCGCAGATAATTGGTGCGCCCGCGCTCCATGAAGCGCAGGAAATTGGCGTGATAGACGATGCCGGTGAAGTCGGTGTCCTCGTAATAGACGCGCACCGACATCACGTGGCGGCCGCCGCGGATCTCGCCGTCGAGCGCGGAACTCACTCGTCCTCCTCGGCGAACAACCCGAACTGAGACGGATCGCGCGACGGCTCGGCGAGCCCGAGATGGCGGAAGGCGTGGCCGGTCAGCAGCCGCCCGCGCGGCGTGCGCTGGATGAAGCCGCGCTGGATCAGGAACGGCTCGATGATCTCCTCGATGGCGTCGCGCGGCTCGGAGAGCGCGGCGGCGATCGTCTCGATACCGACCGGTCCGCCGCCGTAGCCGACCGCAATGGTCTCAAGATAGCGCCGGTCCATGGCATCGAGGCCCATGCCGTCGACATCGAGCGCGATGAGCGCGCGGTCCGCCACCTTGCGGTCGATCGCGCTCGCGCCTTCCACATGCGCGAAGTCGCGCACGCGGCGCAGCAGCCGTCCGGCGATGCGCGGCGTTCCGCGCGCGCGCCGGGCGATCTCGTTCGCCCCGTCCGCCGTCATGCCGATGCCGAGCACGCGCGCGCCGCGCGCGACGATCTGCTCGAGCTCGGATTCGGTATAGAAATTCAGCCGCACCGGAATGCCGAAGCGGTCGCGCAGTGGATTGGTGAGAAGACCCGCGCGCGTCGTCGCGCCGACCAGCGTGAAGCGTGCAAGATCGATCTTCACGGAGCGCGCCGCCGGGCCTTCGCCGATGATGAGGTCGAGCTGGAAATCTTCCATCGCCGGATAGAGGATTTCCTCGACCGCCGGATTGAGCCGGTGGATCTCGTCGATGAACAAAACGTCGCGCTCTTCCAGGTTGGTGAGGAGCGCCGCAAGATCACCGGCCTTGGCGATCACCGGGCCGGAGGTGGCGCGGAAGTTCACCCCGAGCTCGCGCGAGAGGATTTGCGCCAGCGTCGTCTTGCCGAGGCCGGGCGGGCCGACGAACAGCACGTGATCGAGCGCCTCGTTGCGCGACCGCGCGGCCTCGATGAACACCGAGAGATTGGCGCGCGCCTGCTGCTGGCCGACGAACTCGGCGAGCCGCTGCGGGCGCAGCGACGTCTCCGCCGCATCCTCCTCGCGGCGCTCGGCGGTGACGAGGCGCTGCGGCGTGGTCACGTCGCACTCCGCAAGGGCAGCCGACAGCCTTGGCGAGCACGATCAGAAATCTGTCGTCTATTTGTTGCTTCTCTAAATTGCGTGCGCGAAGGCACCTCCCTCCCCGCCCCTCCTCCGCAAGGGGGGAGGGAGCGAGAGAGTGCATCGCACAGGACGATCACGAAGGGTGCGCCGCTCCGGACAATTGTCGCATGGCGGCG
>CAYVBN010000011.1:0-2474 GCA_964449645.1 uncultured Hyphomicrobiales bacterium | reverse complement strand
CAAGAGCGGCGTTTCCGGCGAGTTCAGGTACTTGGCCGATACCTCGCGATCGAGGGCCCGGCCGCCGAAGGCGATGACCTGACCGCGCCAGTCCGTGATCGGAAACATCACGCGGTCACGGAAACGATCGTAAGGAACCGGAATGTCGTCGCCGGCGACGAGAAGCCCGGCCTCGATCATGTCCTCGACCGGCACGCCCTGATTGCCAAGATGCTCCTTGAGGGCGAAGCGTTCGGCGGGCGCATAGCCGAGGCGGAACTTGAGTTGCGTCGGCGCATCGAGGCCACGGTCGGCCAGATAGCCGCGCGCCTTGGCGCCGGCACGGCTCGCGAGCGTCGCCTCGAAGAACTTGGCCGCGAGCTCGATCACCTCATGCAGGGTGCGCCGCCGCCGCTCCTGCGCCTCCGCTTCCTGGGAGACTTTCGGCATCGGCACGCCCGCCATGGCGGCGAGCCGCTCGACGGCCTCCGGAAACGTGACGCCTTCGGTCTCCATCACGAAATTGAAGATGTCGCCGTGCTTGCCCGAGGAGAAATCGTGGAAGAAGCCCTTCTGGTCGTTGACCGTGAACGACGGCTTCTTCTCCTTGTTGAAGGGCGAGAGCCCCTTCCACTCGCGCCCGGCGCGCTTGAGCCTCACGCGGCGGCCGACGACTTCCGAGACCGGAAGGCGCGCGCGCAGCTCGTCGAGGAATTGGGGCGGGTAGCGCATGGGTGATTCGCAATCATAGTCCGGATCACGCGCAAATATGCGGCGGCGCCGAGCGGAGACGATTCCCGGCCGGCTTGTCCCGCTTTTCCACAGGCGGCCAGCTCCATAGGGCGGCCAGCCGTACCTGCTATGTGGCGGAGAATCGGATCGCGGGGGTTCGGCTACTCCCGGTTCGGCTATGCCCGGTTCGCCTTCCGGAAATGGAAGGGGCGGGCCGCAGCCCGCCCCATTTTGTGCATTCGCTTGTTAACGGGAGGCCCTCAATCACCAGACCGCTAGGGTCTTTCGGTTCCCGAAGGACTGCACGCGCACATTGTCCCGGGATGGTTGTTCTAAGTCAACAATTTCGATCCTGAGCCAACCGCAACCCCACAAGACGACCACCGCATTCAGCAGCGTGATGATGGCGTTGTTGGAAACAGCACTTGTACACAGACCGTCCTTATAGCAGCCGGGCATCTTGTTCAAGTCGTCTTGTGGGAAGAACGTTTTCGTGTTTAATGGGCCTCGGCCGCTGACGCATTCGGCGGCCTGGTGGAGCCGACGGGCGGAGGCAATCTCGTACAATCGGGGCTCACGCGAGTGCATCGGGGCGCATCCGCCCATTGGTTCGGGGGGTCAGAATGCAGAAGGTATCCCAACCCTATCGCCTCGGTCTCGACCTGGGGACCAATTCGCTGGGCTGGTTCCTGGTCTGGCTCGAGCGAGACGGAGACCACTGGAGGCCGACTGGCCTAGGCCCCGGCGGCGTGAGAGTTTTCCCCGACGGCCGTGACCCTCAATCTGGAACATCCAACGCTGTTGATCGACGAACGGCGCGCGGCGCGCGAAAGCGGCGCGATCGTTTTGCGGATCCGTACTTTGGGCGTCGCACGAAGCTGATGGACGCGCTCGTCGAGCATGGCCTGATGCCCGCGGACCCGACCGAGCGCAAGTCCCTCGAGGCGCTCGACCCCTACGAGCTGCGCGCCAAGGCGCTCGATGGTCCCCTCCCCGCTCATCACGTGGGCCGCGCGATCTTTCATCTCAATCAGCGCCGCGGTTTCCTATCCAACCGCAAGGCTGAGAAAAAGGACGACGACAAGGGCGCCATCAAGCAGGCTGCCGGGAAGCTCAAGCAGGCGATGCAGGCCGAGCAGGCCCGCACCCTCGGTGAATTCCTGTGGCATCGTCGTCAGAAGCGCGAAAGCGTGCGCGCGCGGAATCGATCGTCCGGGCAGAAGGCCGAGTATGATTTCTATCCCACGCGCGACCTGTTGCTGGGTGAGTTCGAGGAGATTTGGAAAACCCAGGCGCCGCATCATTCGCCAATGACGGACACTGCGCGCGACAGGATCAGGCATATCATTTTTTTTCAACAACCTTTGAAGCCGCCGCCCGTCGGCAAGTGCTCGCTGGATCCGGCAACTCAGCCGTTCGACAAGGATCCGGAAGGTTATCGGTGCACTTGGTCGCATCCGCTCGCGCAGCGCTTTCGCATCCTTCAAGAGGTGCGCAACCTGGAAGTCGGCGAGACCGGTCGATCCAGAAAGAAGCTGACCAAAGAGCAAGGCGATCAGGTCGCGCTCGCCCTGCTGCAAAACAAGGAAGTCAAATTCGACAAAATTCGCACGCTGCTGAAGCTTCCCCCCGAAGCAAAATTCAATCTGGAATCAGAGCGACGAACGGCGCTCGTGGGCGACGAAACGGCGGCGCGTCTGTCGCACAAGAATCTGTTCGGGAAGGTTTGGCGCGGTCTCGATCTCCAACGCCAGATCATCATC
>CAYVBN010000010.1:0-5383 GCA_964449645.1 uncultured Hyphomicrobiales bacterium | reverse complement strand
TCCGGATCGCCGTAGACTTCGCTCGTCGAAGCCTGCAGGACACGCGCGCCTTTCTGGCGCGCGAGCTCAAGCACGTTGTGCGCGCCGAGGACGCATGTCTTGACCGTCGCGATGGGATCGCTCTGGTAGTGGACGGGCGACGCCGGACAAGCGAGGTTATAAATACGGTCGATCGGGCCCCGCAGGTCGATCGGATCGCGCACGTCCTTTTTGATGAACTGGAAATTGCGATGATTCAGGAGCGGTCGGATGTTGTCGATCTGGCCGGTGAAGAGATTGTCGATGCAGACGACTCGATGGCCCTTCTGAACGAGACGGTCGCACAGATTTGAGCCGATGAATCCTGCGCCCCCGGTGACGAGGATGTTGAGCCTCGAGGCGTCCGTCATACCGCTGTCCCTTCTCCTGATCGCTACTCAGGCTCCACCTCCCGCTCTCGGTTCGAGCACATAACGTGTGCGAGCTGTTCGATGTGGCCTCTCCGTACAAACAATTGTTATTCGATCCGGTTCCAAGTTC
Organism: uncultured Hyphomicrobiales bacterium; assembly: GCA_964449645.1. Taxonomy (GTDB): domain Bacteria; phylum Pseudomonadota; class Alphaproteobacteria; order Rhizobiales; family Xanthobacteraceae; genus CAYVBN01. Next base: position 4,864 of record CAYVBN010000010.1, on the reverse strand, counting down.
ATTTCGATCTGAAAAGAATCTGTTTCATGCGTTGGCGATCCAGATCTCTCCGGTCGCCCAACGAAACCAATCTGACATCCAGCGCCTCTATCCGCGGACGCCGCGGCGCGATCACGTTCAGGCGACAGCCTCGATTCGCGCCTGCGATAGGCCGTCGTCGAGCACTTCCTGGTAGTACGCTTCGAGCTGCGCCGCGCGGTGGTTCGCGGTGTGATTCTGCAGCACGCGCTTGCGCGCGGCGGCCGCGAGATCGAGCCTCCGCGCTTCCGGAACTTCGAGCAGGACATTCACCACCTGCTCGGCGACGTCGACGATGAGGATTTCCTGATCGGGAACGAGCAGCGTGTCGATCCCGGGCCAGCGATCACTCACGATCGGAACGCCGCAGGCGGCGGCTTCGAACAGACGCACGCTCGGCGAGAAGCCGGCCGCGATCATGTCGGAGCGCGTGACATTGAGCGTGTAGCGCTGGTTGGAATAGAACGAGGAGTGGTCGCCGGGCGGGAGATGTTCGAGGCGCTGCACGTTGTCCGGCCAGGCGATGCTGCCGGGATACTGCGGCCCCGCCACGACGAATGTCCTGTCAGGCAAACGCCGCGCTGGCTCGATCAGCAGACGGTCGAGCGAAGGCTGCCGATCGGCGCTGTATGTCCCGATGTAGCCAAGCTCCCATTTCGGCGTCGTCGCGACGGGCATGTGGATTTCGGGGTCAACCGCGCAATAGAGCGCACGCGCGCGCGGGCTGCCGTACATTTCCTCGATGAGTTCGAGCACCGGACCGCCGGTGAACGAGAGGTACAGATCGAAACGCGGAATCATTCCCGGGCTGATGTAGTCCGACTTGCCGCTCTCGAGCTGCGAAAGCGTCACCGGCGTGTCGATGTCGTAGAACGCGGTGACGCCGCGTGTCCGGGTTGTGATCCAGTCGGCGAGCGCCGCGCCCTGCGGAACATAGGATCCGAGAACGACCAGATCCGCATCCGCGACGATTTCGGAGAAACGGACAGGGACCTCATTGAGCGCGCGATAGAGCTCGAGCCGGCAATAGGGCGGATCGAGCAGGTCCCGGTGGTCGCGATACCAGGGCGTGTCGCGTTCGAGAAACGTCACCTGATGTCCGCGGGCGGCGAGCGCCTTGACGAGCGCCCGGTAGGTGGTGGCGTGACCGTTGCCCCAGGACGAGGTGATGGACAGACCAAAGATGACGATGTTGAGATTCATTCGGCGGCCTCGCGGCGGGTCGTCAGATCGAGGATTTCTACGAATTGCCGGGCGCGGTGCGCATAGGTGTGTTGGGCGAGGACACGCGCACGGGCGGCCTGGCCGATGTGACGGGCGGCGGCTGCGCTCAACGCATTCATGGTTTCGGTGACCGCCGCGCCATCGGTGGCGACCAGGATTTCGCGGCCCGGATCCAGGAACAGCTCGATTCCCTCCCACGCGTCGGTGATGATGCATGCGCCGGTGCCAGCCGCTTCGAAGATGCGGGTCGGCGGGGAAAAGCCGTAACGCGCCATGCTTTCGCGATTGATGTTGAGCGTCGCCGTCGACGAGCAGAAAAAGGCGTTGTGGTCCGCGGTGGGGATGTGGCCGGGCGCGCGCACGTTGGCGGGCAGGGATTTGCTCTCCCAACCAGCGCCGCCGAGCACGAAACTGCGCTGCGGAAGGCGGCGCGCCGGTTCGAGCAGAAATTCGTCGACCCGCGCCTCCCGGTCGGGCAGGCGGTTTCCGAGAAAACCCAGGTCGCATGCGAACTGCGGCTGCGCCGGCACCGGGAAGTGCGTGTCGGGATCGAGCGCGTTGTAGATCGGCACGCAGCGGCATGCGCCGAGTTGTTCATAAGCGCGGACGACCGGATCGCCGCCCCCATAGGTCAGCACGAGGTCGTAATCCGAAATGACGCGGCGCAGATGATGGGTCGGATCGGCCGCGACCGCGTCGAGCGTGGCGGGCGCGTCGACGTCCCAGTAGACCGCGAGCGCGCCGGGTGATCGAGCGGCCGGAACGCAGCATTCCAATTCCACATCGAAGACTCCGACGCCGCTTGCCTTGATCAGCAGATCGGCATCCTGCGCGGCGTGTCCGAGCGCTCGCTGCCAGCCTTCGGTCGTCGCCGGATAGACGATGACGCGCGCCCAGTCCGGGTCGGGGATGTCGCGATGCCGCTGCCGGTCGAAGGCATCGGGCTCATAGAAGGAAATCTCGTGACCCAGCGCGGCCACCGCCCGGAGCAGCCCGCGATAGTACGTGGCGGCGCCGTTCCAATACGAGGAGACGAGACTTGAGCCGAAGAAGCCGATCTTCATGACGCGAGCGCCTGTATCTGTTCGGGACGGGTGTCGCCTTGCGGAGAACGGATCCCCTGCAGCTCGCCAACAAGCGCGAGCAGCTCGGCCACGCGGTGCGCGCAGGTGTGACGCAATCGAATGGCGTTCAGGCCGGTGCGGACGAGCTCTCTGGTGAAGTCCCTGTCGCGCAGGATCCGGGCAATCGCCGCCGTCATCTGTTCGGTGTTTCCGGCGCGCAGATAGGCACCGGGCGGAAACAGCCCTTCGGTGTCGTCCCACGGCGCGCTGACAAGGGGGATTCCGCAGGCCAAGGCTTCGAACATGCGTATGGTCGGAATTCCGGGCAGAGTCTCCACATAGGGCCGGCGCGGAACGTGAACCGTGACCCGGGCCCGGGCGAACGCGTCGGGCACCCGGTGGTTCGGGAGCCAGCCAGCGTAATCGATCCCGGCCTCCAGCAGTTGCCAACGGACGTCCTCCGGATAGCGCACACCATGAATGCGTGCCGGCAGTCCGAGTTCGGCAACGGGCTCCAAAAGAAACTGCTCGAGTTCGCGGCCGCGTTCGCCGTCGCCCCAATTGCCGATCCAAACGAGATCGACCTCCTTGCTGGCGCGCGTGTCCATCCGGAAGAGAGCGGAGTCTGCGGCCTCGTGCCAGGTGAAGGCGCGCCGCCCCCATCCGCGGCGGCCGTAGACCTCGCGCAGGATCTCCCCGAATGCGAGCACGGCGTCGTAACCGTCGAGCGCGAACTGCTCGATGTCCTCGGGCGCGCTCACCGCGCGGTGGTGCGTGTCGTGGAAGAGCAGCGTGAAGCGGCCGCCGGCAGCCCGTCGTCTGCCGATTTCGGCGACGAGCGCCGGCGGGTTCCATTCGTGCACGATCACCACGTCGGCGTCCTGCAGCGTGCGATCGAGATCGAGTGTGTCGTCTCGATAGGTATGGACCTCGACGCCGGGGACGAGACGCGCCGCCTCCATGAGGATCTGCGCGCCGCCGTCACGAAGCGCATTGAGGCGGCTCCAGCCGTCCTCCGGCTCGTAGACGGAGACGCCGTGGCCCAATCGCACGAGCTCGCGCGAGATGCCGCGCAGGAAATGCGCGTTGCCGTGGTTCCAGCAGGAGCTGAACGAATGATAGAGGAGGACGAATCTCATGCGAGTGCTTCCATGCGGGCGGCCTCGATTCTGAACGGAGCCCGACGCGCGCGGCTGGACGCCAGCGCCTCGTAGATGTCGCAATAGCGTTGCGTCATGCTCGTGAGGGAATATCGGCGGGCCTGCCGTTTTGCTGCTTGCTGAAGCTCGTGCCGCAGCGTCGCGTCCGCGCACAGGCGGTGCAGGGCGCCGCGGATCGATTTCGGATTGCGTGGATCGACGAACAGCGCCGCGTCGGTCCAGATCTCCCGGAAGCTCGGAATATCCGAGAGCACGAGCGCGCAGCCGCTCGCGGCGGCCTCGAGGACGGTCAGCCCGAACGGCTCGTAAAGCGCGGGGGCGACGAATATGCCGGCCCGATGCATCTCCGCCAGGAGATCGCCGGGTTGCAGTTCGCCGAGCAGTTCGAGCTCGTTCGATTTGGCCAGCACGGAGCAGAAATCGGGCGAGCGGGTTGCGCCGGCGATACGAACCGGCCACGAAAGCCCGGCGGCGGCTTCCGCCAGGGCGGACATGTTCTTCGCCTCGTCCCACAGCCGCCCGGCGGCCAGCACGAACGGCTCCCGGCGCGAGGGACGTGCCTCCACGTCGAGCCCGTTGTGGATCACCGTTCCGATGCTTGGTGGCGCATAGAGAGCCTGGACGGTGTCGCGAAATGCCGCTGTCGGCGCAACCCATTGCGTGGCGGCGGCGAGCCCGGCTTCGACATTGAACGCGTAGTTACGCCATCGCGCTTCGGTGGGCTCGCAGCCGCGGCACGCGATCCACCATGATCGGACACAGGAATGGGCGACGACCAGCGTCGGCGCCGACCATTCTGCGCGCGCATCCCGGTAGCCGTTGATGTGCACGACATCCGGGCGGAACCGGCGTTCGATCTTCGCGAGGCGCTCGCATGCCGCCGGCATGTTGTGGCCCTCGGGATCCATCCATTCGAGCGCCAGTTCGGTGATCTCGAGGTTCAGATGCGGGATGTCGCGCAACGGACGTAGCTGCGCGGCGCGGGGCTCCGGCCCGAGCGTCACCAGTGTGACGCGATGGCCGAGCCGGCACAGCGCGCGCGCCAGCGCCGTCGTGTAGGTCCAAATGCCGCCGACGGCGTCGGTCGTCATCAGAACGTGCAGATGTGATGCGGGCGGATTCATCTCGCGACCCCCAATTCGAGCTGATCGAGGGGCTGCGGCTGATCTTCCTGGATGTCGCTGAACTGCCGGAACTGCGCGAGGTAGTGCGCATGGGCGCGTTCCCATGCGGTGTCGTCCGGCTCGCCCCATAGCTTGCGATAGTCCGGCGAGCCCGGATACGGAAACAGCGGCACGGGATCGTTCGACCAGACGCCGGCCCCCGCCATGCGTTCGCGCCAGCGCTCGATCAGAGCGTCGTCGTCCTGCGGCATCTCGATCAGATTGGCCTGGACGA
>CAYVBN010000009.1:0-2708 GCA_964449645.1 uncultured Hyphomicrobiales bacterium | reverse complement strand
ACCAGGCCGGAGATGTTGTCGATTTCGCCCACCGCCGCGATGCCGATGGCGCGGGCGACAATGGCGACGTGCGAGGTCGGGCCGCCCTCTTCGAGGATCAGGCCGCGCAGCTTGCGGCGGTCGTAATCGAGCAGCGCCGCCGGGCCCATCGAGCGCGCGACGACGATGGCGTTCTCCGGCAGGTTCTCGCGCCGCGGCGCATGATCGTAGCCGAGCAGTTGCCGCAGCAGCCGGTTGGCGAGATCCTCGAGATCGTGCAGACGCTCGCGCAGGTAGGGGTCGGTCTGGCGCAGCATGCGCGCGCGAATATCCGAGTGCACGCGCTCGACCGCGGCTTCCGCGGTGAGGCCGGTCATCACCGCTTCCTCGAGCTTGTGCAGCCAGCCGATGTCGTAGGCGAACATGCGGTAGGCCTCGAGCACCTCGCGGTGCTCGCCCCCGTCGGCCATCTCGCCCCGCTCCAGCATGCTGTCGAGATCGGAACGCAGTTTCGCGACGGCGGCCTGGAGGCGCTCACGTTCCTTGTTGACGTCGTCGGCGATGAAATTGGTGATGATGACGCGCGGCTCGTGCAGCACCACGTGGCCGAGCGCGATGCCCTCGCTCAGGGCGGTGCCGGCGAAATGCAGCGTGCGGCGGACGGCCGGTTCGGCGCCGGGGCGGGCGAGCGCGGACAGCTCGCCGGATGCGATCATCTCGGCGAGCACCATGGAGGTCGTCTGCAGCGCCTCGACTTCCTCCTCGGAATAAGTGCGGCGGGCGCGGTTCTGCACCACCAGCACGCCGAGCGTATTGCCGGCGCGCAGGATGGGGACGCCGAGGAACGAGTGGTAGATCTCCTCGCCCGTCTCCGGCCGGTAGGAGAAGGCCGGGTGCAGTTGCGCGTCGGACAGGTTGATCGGGTTGGCCTCGCTGGCGACCAGGCCGACCAGGCCCTCGTCGGCCCCCAGCACGGTGAGGTGGACGGCCTGGCGGTTCAGACCTTCGGTGGCGGAGAGCTCGAGCGTGCCGTCGACGCGCAACACGTAGACGGAGCACACCTCCGCCACCATGTTGGCGGCGATCAGCACCACGATCTTGTCGAGGCGTTCCTGCGCGCTGACCGGCTCCGCCATGACTTCGCGAAGCCGGCGCAACAACACGCGCGGACCGCCGAGCGCGCCACGCATTGCGTGAGGTCCTTCGGGCGGCATTGTCGCCCCGGGGGCCGGCCCAGGGCCCCGGGTTGGCTAAAACGGGGCGGCGTTCCGTCGAATCGCCATCCCGCTCTATCTCTTCGATTTGAGCACGATCTTGTCCGAAAACCGGCGTCGACGTTTCGGGATCGTGCTCCGGAGCGCGAACAGCAAGCGTTGCGACCGGTTTCCCGTCGCGCCCACACTCTGAGAACTGGCGCACGAGCCTGCTGCCGGCGGTCTTGCCGCGCGGGATCGTGCGCTGGGGGGTCTGTCCGCGGCCGGGCGCCCGCAGAGCGTATCCTCTACGGCTATAGCGAAAGGATGACGCGCACCGCAAGGGATGGGCTTGCTGCAGCGCGCAATGAATCAGCTCTTGTCGAGACCATAGAGCGAATGGAGCGTGCGCACCGCGAGCTCGGTAAAGGCTGCGTCAATGAGCAGGGAAAATTTGATTTCCGAGGTGGTAATGGCGCGAATGTTTATGCCGCGGTCGGCCAGGGCGCGGAATGCCTTGGCGGCGACGCCCGCATGGCTCCGCATGCCGATGCCGATGACCGAGACCTTGGCGACGTCGGTCGCCCCGTCGAGCCGGCCATAGCCGATCGGGTCCTTGGCCCGGGCGATCGTGTCCCGCGCGCGCTCGAAATCGGCGGCCGGGACCGTGAAGGTGATGTCGGTGGTCGCGCCGTCAGCCGAGACGTTCTGCACGATCATGTCGACGTTGATGTTGGATTCCGCGAGCGGGCCGAAGATCGCGGCCGCGACCCCGGGCTTGTCCTGCACGCGGCGGATCGAGATCTGCGCCTCGTCCTTGGAGAAGGCGATGCCGGTGACGACTTGCTGTTCCACGATCTCCTCCTCGTTGCAGATGAGCGTTCCGGGCGGAGTCCCGTGCGGATCGATCGTCTGCGGATCTTCGAAGCTCGAGCGCACGAAGATGCGGACGTTGTGCACCATGCCGAGCTCGACCGAACGCACCTGCATGACCTTGGCGCCCAGGGAGGCGAGCTCCAGCATCTCCTCGAAGGCGATCTTGTCGAGCCGCCGCGCCTTGGGGACCACGCGCGGGTCCGTCGTGTAGACCCCGTCGACGTCGGTGTAGATGTCGCAGCGGTCGGCCTTGATCGCGGCCGCGATGGCGACCGCCGAGGTATCGGAGCCGCCGCGGCCCAGCGTGGTGATCCGGCCGGTCTCCTTGTGCACGCCCTGAAACCCGCAGACGACCGCGACTTCGCCGCGCTCGCTGAAGCGCCGGATCAGCTCGCTGCCGTCGATGCCGATGACGCGCGCCGCCGCGTGCGCGTTGCTGGTGTAGATCGGGAGCTGCCAGCCCTGCCAGGAGCGCGCCGGGATGCCCATGTCCTGCAGCACGATCGCCAGCAGGCCGGCGGTCACCTGCTCGCCGGAGGCGACCACGGCGTCGTATTCGCGCGCATCGTGCAGCACCGCCGCCTCGCGGCACCATTCCACGAGCCGGTTGGTCGTCCCGGCCATGGCCGAGACCACGACCGCCACCTCGTGGCCGGCGTC
>CAYVBN010000008.1:0-4084 GCA_964449645.1 uncultured Hyphomicrobiales bacterium | reverse complement strand
TCGGACCTCAGCGGACTGAAATTCCGCATCGGCGGGTTCGCGGGCCGCGTCCTCACCAAGCTCGGCGTCGTGCCGCAGCAACTCGCCGGCGGCGACATCTATCCGGCGCTGGAGAAAGGCACGATCGACGCGGCCGAATGGGTCGGTCCCTACGACGACGAGAAGCTCGGGTTCTACAAGGTCGCGAAGTACTACTACTATCCGGGCTGGTGGGAGGGCGCGACTGCGCTCCACTACTTCATCAATCTGGAAAAATGGGAAAGCCTGCCGAAGAACTATCAGGCGATCGTGACGGCGGCCGCCGCCTACGCCAACGTCGACGTGCAGGCGCGCTATGACGCGCGCAATCCCGAAGCGCTCAAGCGCCTGGTCGCGAACGGCACGGTCTTGCGGCCGTTCAGCCAGCAGATCATGGAGGCCTGCCTGAAGGCGTCCAACGAGGTCAATGCCGAGACCGCGAAGACCAACCCGGACTTCAAGAAGATCTACGACCACCTCATGGCGTTCAAGAACGAGGAATACCTGTGGTGGCAGGTGGCGGAATATTCGTACGACACGTTCCAGATCCGCATGCGCACGCGCACGTGAGTTCTGAAGCAGTAGGGCGGATTGGCGCAGCGTAATCCGCCATTTTTCTCGCGCGTGCCGTCGAAGGCGGCGGATTATCCTTCCGGCTGATCCGCCGCACGGCATATCCGGGAACGGGCCTCGGCCCACGGCACCATAATTCTGGCGGCGCAGCACGGGTGGCGACACGCATCTGTTGCCCCGCTGCGGCACGCTTTCCCGGCCAAACGCAGATCGCGGCGACATCGGACTGGATTTCGTCCCGCGGGTTCGCCAAGGTGCGCCGGCCGATGCGGTGCACGAGGCGACCGCCGAGCCGGTATGGCGTTCAACGTTCGAGGAGGGACAGCAGATGAAGCGTCGTCAGTTTCTCAAGACGGCGGGGGTGGGAGTTGCGGCCGCCGCACTGGCCAAGCCGGCGATCGCGCAGTCGATGCCGGAGCTCAAGTGGCGCTGCACGTCGAGCTTCCCGAAGTCGCTCGACACGATCTACGGCGCCGCGGAGGTTTTCGCCAAGGCGGTGGCCGAGGCGACCGACAACAAGTTCCAGATCCAGGTCTTCGCCTCCGGCGAGATCGTGCCGGGATTGCAGGCGGCCGACGCCGTGACCAACGGCACGGTCGAGATGGCGCACACCGCGTCCTACTACTACGTCGGCAAGGATCCGACCTTCGCGTTCGCCACCGCCGTGCCGTTCGGGCTGAACAGCCGCATGCAGAATGCCTGGATGTTCTTCGGCGACGGCATGGAGCTGATGAACGACTTCTACAAGAAGTACAACATCTACGCCATTCCGTGCGGCAACACCGGGTGCCAGATGGGCGGCTGGTTCCGCAAGGAGATCAAGGAGCCGGGCGACTTCAACGGCCTCAAGATGCGCATCGGCGGCTATGCCGGCCGCGTGCTGCAGAAACTCGGTTGCGTGCCGCAGCAGATCGCCGGCGGCGACATCTACCCGGCGCTGGAGAAGGGCACGATCGACGCAGCCGAATGGGTCGGGCCGTACGACGACGAGAAGCTCGGGTTCCAGAAAGTCGCGAAGTACTACTACTATCCGGGTTGGTGGGAAGGCGGCGCGATGCTGCACAACTTCATCAACATCGAGAAATGGGACGCGCTGACGCCAACCTACAAGTCGATCGTGCGCACCTGCTCGGAGATGGCCAACACCTGGATGCAGTCGAAATACGATGCGCTCAATCCGGCGGCGCTGAAGCGCTTGGTGGCGAATGGCGCGGTGCTGCGGCCGTTTCCCCCGCAGGTGATGGACGCCTGCCTCAAAGCCGCGCTCGAGCTCTACCGCGACGTGGCGGCGACGAACGAGCCGTTCAAGAAGATGTGGGAGTCGCTCCTGCCTTTCCGCAACGATCAGTATCTCTGGTGGCAGGTCGCCGAGTATTCCTACGACACTTATCTGATCCGAAACCGCACGCGCACGTGAAAGGCAGAACGACCTGCAGAACTCAGATTCACCTCTCCCCAGCGGGGAGAGGTGAAGGAGCGCGTTGAACAAGCTTGCGATTTTGATGCCGCGCTGATGCCGGCTACCAGCTCATTGAATCTTCGGCGGCTCGGTGAAGTCGAGCGGCGGCGGCAGGTCCGGTTGCTGGATGTCGATCTGAACCTTCGACGGATCGACCTGCGGCCCGGAACCTTTGTAATGGGTGACGAGGCGGGGAAACGCGATGACGAGCGCCACGGCGATGCACTGAATCAGCACGAACGGCACCGCGCCCCAGTAGATCTGCCCGGTCGTCACCGGCTCCATCCGCTTCTTCGTCACCCGGTCGATGTAGGACTCCCTCGGCGCGACCGAGCGCAGATAGAACAATGCGAAGCCGAACGGCGGATGCATGAACGACGTCTGCATGTTCACGCCGAGCATGACGCCGAACCAGATGAGGTCGATGCCGAGTCGTTCGGCGGCTGGTCCGATCAGCGGAATGACGATGAAGGCGAGCTCGAAGAAGTCGAGAAAGAACGCGAGAAGGAAGACGAAGACGTTGACGAAGAGCAGGAACCCGATCTGGCCGCCCGGCAGGCTGACCAGCAGTTCCTCGACCCACTTGTGGCCGTTGACGCCGTAGAAGGTGAGGGAGAAGACCCGCGCCCCGACCAGGATGAACACCACGAAGGCCGAGAGCTTCGCAGTCGATTCCGTCGCCTGGCGCAGCAGGTCCCAGCTCAGCCGCCGTTTCATCAGCGCAAGGGCGATCGCCCCGGTCGCGCCCATGGCGCCGCCTTCGGTCGGGGTGGCCACGCCGATGAAGATGGTGCCGAGGACGAGGAAGATGAGCGCCAGCGGCGGCACCATCACGAACGTGACTTCCTGGGTCATCTTCGAGAGGATGCCGATGCGCAGCAGACGATCGAGGAGCGCCAGGGTGAACGCGATGGCTACGGTGAGCGACATCGTCAGCACGACGAAATCGGCGCCGCCCTGCACCTGCGTGCGTTGCATCATCAGGTAGGCGATCAGGGCGGAAACCGTCGTCAGCACCAGCAGGTTGAGCCGCGGAACGAGCCCGAGCGCCTTCGGTCCGAAGGCGAAGAGCGCATAGGCCGCGAGCGCGAGGCCAATGCCGCCGAGCACGAGCCGGACGGTCTCGCTGCCTGCCGGCAGCAACCCGCTCTCGCTGGCGAAGAGATTGTAGATCCCGAGCAGCACCAGCAAGCCGAACGGGAATACGACGAACAGGCCGAGCCCGGTGAAGACGCCCTGGCGGCGGGCGAGCGCCAGATCCTCGTGGATGCGCTGGGCGTCCTTGGGTAGCCCCGGCGCCGACACCGGAAAGAACACCGTCATGATGAATACGTAGCCGGCGTAGAGCCCGGCCAGCATCAGGCCGGGAAGAAACGCGCCCTCGTACATGTCGCCGACCGAGCGGCCGAGCTGGTCGGCCATGACGATGAGCACGAGCGAGGGCGGGATGATCTGCGCGAGCGTCCCGGAGGCGGCGATGACGCCCGTCGCGACGCGCCGGTCGTAGCCGTAGCGCAGCATGATGGGGAGCGAGATGAGTCCCATCGAGATGACCGAGGCGGCGACGACGCCGGTCGTTGCCGCAAGGAGCGCGCCGACGAAGATCACCGCATAGGCGAGCCCGCCCCGGATGGTGCCGAACAACTGCCCGATCGTATCGAGCAGGTCCTCGGCCATGCCGGAGCGTTCGAGGATGAGCCCCATGAAGGTGAAGAAGGGAATCGCGAGCAGCGTCTCGTTGTTCATGACCCCGTAGACGCGCTCGGGCAGGGCTTGCAGGAAGTCGGGCCGGAACAGGCCGAGCTCGATGCCGATCAGTCCGAAGATGAGGCCGTTGGCGGCGAGCAGGGCGCCCACGAACACGACCGCGTAGGCGAGCCCGCCGCGCACCGGCCCGAACAGCTGCCCGATGGTCTCGAGCAGGTCCTCGGCCATGCCGGAACGTTCGAGGATGAGGCCCATGAACGTGAAGAACGGAATCGCCAGCAGCGTCTCGTTGTTCATCACGCCATAGACGCGCTCGGGCAGCGCCTG
>CAYVBN010000007.1:0-11374 GCA_964449645.1 uncultured Hyphomicrobiales bacterium | reverse complement strand
GGATCGCCGGCGCCGGGCTCGACGTGTTTCGCACCGAGCCGCTGCCGGCTGCGAGTCCGCTATGGAACATGCCGAACGTGTTCCTGACGTCTCACATCGGCGGACTATTCAGCGAATACGAGGAATACGTGATGCCGATCCTCGGCGACAACATGCGGCTCTTTCTCGACGGGCATCCCGAGAAGATGCGCAATCTCGTGCCGCACTGAACAGACGGGCAGTCCGATGACCGATGTAAGCGAACGAATCCCGACGCGCATTTCCGACGCCGAGCTCGCGCGCCGCTGGAGCGCGGTCCGCCGGGCGATGGACGAGCGGCAGATCGACGCCCTGGTCATGCAGTCATCGAACGACTGGCTCGGCGGCTACGTCCGCTGGTTCACCGACCTGCCCGCCAACAACGGCTATCCGCGAACCGTCATCTTCCATGCCTCGGAGCCCATGACGGTGATCGAGATGGGCCGCTTCGGCGCAGTGCGGAAGTTGGAAGGCCGCGATGCCCTGCACCGCGGGGTCGACGAGATCCTCTCGGCTCCGTCGTTCTTTTCCGTCGCCTATACGCACAAATACGATGCCGACCTCGCGATCGAGGTGCTCCAGCGACATGGCTGCCGCAGGGTCGGATTCCTCGGCAGCGGCGCGCTGCCGCACGCTTTCGTCACCCGGATCAAGACGGCGCTGTCGAGTGTCGATGTCGTCGACGTGACGGAGGAGATCGACCGCATCAAGGCGATCAAGAGCCCCGAGGAGATCGCGCTCATCCGCGCCACTGCCCGGATGCAGGATGCGGTGCTCGCGAAGGTGCTGGCGGCCATCAAGCCGGGCCTGCGCGACATCGATGTCACGGCAATCGCCCAGCAGGAAGGCCAGGTGCTCGGCAGCGAACAGGGAATCTTCCTCGGCGCCTCCGCCCCGCTCGGCGAGCGCTCGCCGTTCGCGCCGCGCTACATGCAGGGACGGCGGCTGAACAAAGGCGATCATCTCTCGCTGCTGATCGAGAACAACGGCCCGGGCGGGTTCTACACCGAGATCGCCCGCACCATCGTGCTCGGCAAAGCGTCGAACGAGCTCATCGACGGATTCGAGGCCGTGAAGGAAGCGCAAGCGCATACGCTCGGCCTCGTCCGGCCCGGTGCGTCGTGCCGCGACATCGCGGCGGCGCACGACGCCTTCATGCGCGAGCGCGGGCTTCCGCCCGAGCTGCGGCTCTATGCGCACGGCCAGGGCTACGACATGGTCGAACGCCCGCTGATCCGCCACGACGAGACCATGCCGCTCGAAACCGGCATGTGCCTTGCGGTTCATCCGGGCTACGAGACGCCGTCGATCTTCGCGGTGATCTGCGACAACTATCTGGTCGAGGCGAACGGCGTGAGCGAATGCCTGCACCGGACCCCGAAGCAGATTTTCGAGGTATGAGGCTTCGCCCCCGCGTGCGAGCCGTCAGGTTGCCGCGCTGAGCTGCCGCACCTCGATCCCGAGCAGTGTGGCGGCGTTTCGCCACAAGATTTTCTCGGTATCGGCGGCCGAGAGATTCGCGCTGCGCACGAACGCGACCGCATCGATGCCGCCGACCGGGTAGTCGGACCCGAGCACGATGCGGTCCGCGCCGACCTTCTCCACGAGAAAACGCAGCGTCGCCGGATCGTAGACACAGCTGTCGTAATAGAGCCCGCGCAGATAATCGATCGGCGGCTTCGACATGTGCAGCCGCGTCGGCGCCTTCTCGAAATAATTGCGATCGATCCGGCCGGTGTAATACGGCATGTAGCCGCCGCCATGCGCCATGCAGATCTTGAGGTCGGGAAAAGCCTCCAGCACGCCGTCGTACATCAGCGAGGCAATCGCCATCGCCTCTTCGAACGACTGGCCGATGCTGTTCCAGAGATAATACCGCTGGAATCGCGGATGCGGATTTCCGGCGGGATGGATGTAGACGACGGCGCCGAGCTCGGCCGCCTTGGCCCAGAACGGACGCAGTTCGGCGTCCCCGAGTTCCCGGTCCCCAACGCTGGTCGAGATCTGCACGCCCCTCAGTCCGAGTTCGCCGACGCACCGTTCGAGCTCCACGACCGCGAGCTTCGGCGCATGGAGCGGCACGCTGCCCAATCCGAAAAAGCGCGAGGGCGCGGCGCGCATCGCCTGGGCGATACGATCGTTCACCTTCCGGTCGAGCCCGAGCGCCGTTTCCGCATCGGCCCAATCGGTGCGCTGATGTACGAGGCTCGAGGTGAGAACCTGGACGTCGACCCCCAGCACATCCATCTTCGCCAGCCGGCCGGACACGTCCGCCATTTCCCGGTTGACCGTTTCGGCCCGGGCGGCGGCTTTCTTCTTCATCTCGTCGGAGACGGGCGGCACTTGCGGCAGCTTGGTAATGAGCGTGTGCGGGGCAGTTTGCGCAAACACCTCCGGGACAAGCAGATGCGCGTGGACATCGATCGCGAAGCTCCGCGCGCCCGCCGACGCATGAGAAACGCCCTCTGCTGCTCCGCTCTGCGCCATCCGCTCGCTCCCGCCGACACTACCCCTCAACAAGATTGTATCGTATTTTGACACACAAACAGCAAGAAGCCGGACGAGCGCGGATAAGTCCGCCTCCGTCCGAATGATCCAGGGGGAGGACACATGATCGCGGTGATCCGCAGCGCTTTCATTGCATTCGTTGCGTTCGTGGTCGCGAGCTCGGTGCACGCTGAAACCTGGCCCGCGCGTCCGGTGCGCTTCATCGTCTCCCAGGCGGCGGGCGGCACGCCCGACATCATCACGCGACTCATTGCCGAACGCGTATCGCGCTCGCTCGGCCAGCAGGTCGTGGTCGAGAATAGGCCTGGCGGCGGCAACGTCATCGGCGCCCAGGCGGCGGCGCGCTCCGCACCGGACGGATACACCTTCTTCCTCGCCACGGCGGCCGCTCTGGTGACCAACCCGTACACGTTCAAATCGCTGCCCTATGACCCGCAGCACGACTTCGTGCCGGTCGCCATGGTGGCGAACAATCCGTTTTTTCTTCTGGTGAATCCGAGCGTCCCCGCCAAGACGCTTCCCGAGCTGATCGCCTACGACAAGGCGCATCCGGGCAAGCTGACTGCCGCCACCGACGGCCCGCGGAATTTCTCCGGCATGCTGATGGCGTGGATCAACAAGCTCGCCGGGACGAACCTCGTTCCGGTCCCCTACGCGGCGATGCCGCAGGGCATCCAGGATGCGTTGGCCGGCCGTGTGCAGGTGATCATTCTCGCCGTCGCGTCGGCCGCACCTCATCTCGAGCGCGGCGCGTTGCGGGCGATCGCGACGAGCGGAACCACCCGCGTGCCGCGGTTCGAGACCGTGCAGCCGATCGCCGACACCTTCCCGGGCTTCGATTTTCTTGGCTGGTTCGTCCTGGTGGCGCCGGCCGGAACGCCCAAGGACGTGATCGAGCGCATGAACAAAGAAATGAACACGGCGCTCACGGACCCGGCCATCGTCGGCCGCCTGCAGGAGCTCGGGTTCTACACGCAAGGCGCGGGCACGCCCGCGTCGACCGGCGCGTACATCCGCAATCAGCTCGACGTGTGGGGCAAGGTCGTGCGCGAAATCGGCCTCAAGCCGGAATGATCCGGCTGAGAGCATTTTCCGGCGAAGTGGATGCCGGTTCACCGCAGAAAATGCGACCAGGCGAAGAAAGCTGGAGTTCAATCCGGTTCCACTGAACCGGACTGAACTCCAGGCCGATATCGCGGCTCAGGATTCGAACGCCGCACTGCGCGCGACGATCTTCTCGTACGGAACGTCGCCGTGCAGCAGGCCGAGGTCATGCGCGAACCGGTTCATGCCGGCCACGAACGCACGCGAGATCCGAAGGTCGTAGTACGGCAGGTCGCGCCGGATGAGCTCGGCAATGAGCTCGGCCTCGGAGGGCGGAAAGTGCTTCCGCCCGACCTGCGTGGCAAGGCTCACGTCCTTCTTCAACGCCGCGTGCGTCGCCGCGATCGCGCGCGTGACCGCCTCGGCGCGGCCGGCTGATTCCGCAAGCCAGCGGTCCGTCGCCGCCACCGACGCCATCGTGTAGTTGAAGCAGGGTGCGGGTCCGTCGCCGCGCCGCACATCGAGCACGACGGTCCCGATCCCGCGGCGCACCGCGACCTCGGCACCCATGCCGTTTGCCCAGAAGCCGTCGATTTTCTCGTCTTCGAGCGCCTTCGCGGCGGTGACGCCAAAGTTGACGCCGGCGCCGACCGCGCCCGGAACCGGCGCGATCGTCACGTCATCGCGCGCGAGATCGATGCCGGCCTCGATCAGGAGACGGCGCAATCCCATCTCGACCCATGGCGCCGCCCCGATGCTGCGGCCCTTCACGGCCTGCACGTCGCCGCGCGCGGCGCCGAACTTCCGGTGCATGACCAGGAACCAGTACATGCCTTGCGCCTGGGCGCAGACGAGCTTGACGCCCTGCCACTCCGGAAAAGCCGCCAGGGCCGAATGGGCCGAGCCGGCCACGAGATCGATCGCACCGTCGCGCATGGCCGCATAGGCCTTGTCGACCGGAAAGACGAGCTCCAGTTCGACGTCGAGCCCTTCGCGGCGAAAGAAGCCGAGCTCGATCGCCGCGATGGCCGGAAAGTAGGAGTTGGAGATGATGTCCGGGACGGCGAGCTTCATGCCGCCGCCCCGGGTTCAGTGCATTTGCCCCGCATCACGCCCTTCATTTCTTCGACAGTTCCAACGCTTTCTCACGCGGTCCGTCGTCGACGGCCGCCTTCAGATCGCTCGGGCTCTTGAGATTGCCCGTTCGCACGAGGAGCTGCTGCATCCAGGCGAGCTTGTCGGTCGGGATCGCCATGTCCGGATCGATCGCCTTGTAATGCATCACCTCGTCGTAGATGAAGGCCGCGCCCGGATCTTCCGGCTTGGCGCCAGTGATATCCTTGGCGAGTGCGATCGTCTTGTCGCGGTTCGCCATCGCGAAGCGGAAGGCCGCCATCTCGGCGGCGAGGAACTTCGCGGTCTCGTCACGGTGGGCGGCGAGCGCCTTGCCGGTCGTGTACATGCAGAAGCGGAGGTAATTCGGCAGCAGGTCATGCGCCTGGACCAGCAGCTTCACGCCGGATTTCTGTGCAATCGGCTCGAACCCGGTCGAGGCCGCACCCGCATCCACGATCCCGGCGGCGACCGCCTTGAACCGGTCGGTGTCGCTGCCCATGACGACGAAACGCACGTCGGAGGCTGACATGTCGGCGGTCTCGAGAATCGCCCGGACCACGAGATCGGGCAGCGCGCCCGGCGAGGAGATGGCGAAGGATTTGCCCTTCAGATCCTTGATGCTGCCGATGCTCGGTTTCGAATAGATCCCGTAGGTCAGGCCGGGCCAGTAGCAGCCGATGATCTTGATGTCGGCGCCACGCGAGAGCGCGATCAGCGGTCCGCCGGGGCTTCCCTCGTAGCTGTCGAGCTCGCCGGCGAGCAACGCCTTCAACGCAAGCGCGTCGCCTTTGAACTGCATCATGTCGATCTTGAGGCCCTGCTTCTCGGCGAACCCGCCCTTGGCTGCCATGAAGACGAAGCCGGCGTCGCTCTTCGCTTCGACGACGCCATGACGCCACGTCTTCAGCTCTTCGGATTGCGACGGGCTCGCGAGGAAATTCACCGCCAGCAGGGTGGCGGCGATCAGACTTGTGCGCCAAGCGCTCGTGGTCGTGCCCATGGTTCCTTCCTCTGTTTGATGCCGTTTGGCTTCTGCCGCCTCGTCTCCGCTTACTTGTCTTGCTTGTCGCGCTCGACCGGAGCGTTCATTGCGACGTCGCCACGCCGCTGCTTTGCAAGTTCCGCGCCGAGCGCGAAATACTCGCTCTGCGTGGCCATCCTGGCCTGGCGTGCGAGTTCGTCCGGCCAATGGCCGAGGTCGTAGCCGTGCCACGGCGATTCCGGCTTGAGCGGCGGCAACCCCAGCCGCTCCCAGATCGCCCGCGCATTCTCCATGAACTCACGCTGCGGCAGCGCCACCGGTGCGAACGTCCCCTTGAGCGTGGCGTCGACGAGCACCGCCGCGCTTTCGCCGGAGTCGCGCGGCCCGCGCGGGCCCTGGCCCGGATCCTTGTGCTCGAGCACCTTGAGGTCGTGCTGTGGCTGGCAGCGATAGGACATCGCCCAGAACAGCGCGTCCGCGTTGTCCGGATCGATGTCCTCGTCGATGGCGATGATCCATTTCCCGGCGAAACGGTGCAGCGTCGAGGCGCCATAGAGCGCGCGCCAGATTTCGGTACGCGGCACGCCGCGCTCGAACTGGATGGCGATCACCGCATAAAGGCTCGTCAACGGCTCGTGCATCGAGACCCGCTTCACGCCACGGATCGAGAGCGCGGAGCGCAGATGATTGAGGAACACCGGCTCCATCGCCACGCGGCGGATGACGCTCGATTCGCTCGGTGTGACCTGGCTGATGAACGACGTGAGGATCGGATTTCGGCGATGCGTGATCGCCGTCACGTCCATGAAGGCGTTGTATTCCTGCAGGTTGACGTAGCCGTGCGATTCCCCGAACGGCGCCTCGGGCTCGAGCGTCTCGGTATTGATGAAACCCTCGATAACGATCTCCGATTCCGCCGGCACCAGAAGGTCGACCGTCTTGGCGCGCACGACGTTGATCGGACCGCCGGCGAGTGCGCCGGCAACCGCGATCTCGTCGAGGTTCTCCGGCATCTTCTGCACCGACGCGTAGGAGACGACCGGAGGGCAGCCGACCACGACCGCGCACGGCAGCGGACGCCCGCGTTCCTTGCATTTGAGCCAGTGTGCGTAGATGCCGGCGCGCAATTCGACAGAGGGATTCATCCCGAGCCGGCGCGGGGTCTTGAGCTGGCCGCGATAGTTGCCGACGTTCTGGATGCCCGTATCCGGGTCCTTGGTGATGTAATGGCCGGCCGAGAGATAGGGCGCGTTGTCCCAGCCCGGCGTCGAGATCGGCACCGGCAGGCCGTCCAGCCCCTGCCCGGGCCGGTCGAGCGCGTCACCGGTGATCACGACCTCGTGGCAAGGCGCGTTTTCCACCAACCGAGGCTCGATCGGGTTGGCGATCGCGTTGACCCAGGTCCGGCCGATGTCCTCCAGCGGCTTGCCGAACCCGACCCGATAGACGTCGCGGTTGGCGGCGAGACCGGCCACCAGGACTGACATGCCATAACGGCGGCCTTTGGAATCGGTCGGCTGCGTGAACAGAAAGGCCTTGCGCTCGGGCTCGGGAATGCCGCCGCGGTACTGCCAGCGCACCAGCGGGTGCATTTCGGTGTCTTTATTGATCGGCTCGTCGATCACCCGCAGCAGGCCGGCCTGCGCCAGCGCCAGGACATGCTCGTGCAGATCCGCATAGCAGCGCGCAGCGTCCTTCGAGGCGTCGCAATAGCGGTCGAGCGCCGACACGAGTTCCTTGGTGGCGGCGTCAGCCATGGGCTTCACCGGCAAATGCCGGACGGCCGGTCCGGATACCCTGATCACGGGAAAGCGGCATCTTCGCCGACGACTCCATCACGCTGGGGCGGACCGGGGCCGGCCCGCCCGGGAGGCCCCAGCGCCTCCCTGCTGTGCCTGTGATATTTCTCGCCAATCGACCAGCCGTCAACGCCGGAATCGCCGACCCAGGGCGGCGATAGCGCGCAGTTCCGGGGCGAAGCGGGGTGCGGCTACGGCTTGGGCTTCCAGCCCGAGGCTTTCAGCTCGGCATTCACCTTGTTGGCCCAACTGAAATCGAACACCGCGGACACGGGCGGGATCTTGTCCGCCGCCATGCCGAGCATGTCGCCACGCAGCTCGATTTCCGCCTTCTGGGCGTCCGGTGGGATGGTCCCGTCTTCGGCCATGACTTTGCGCAGCTCGTCGTAGCCGAGCGCGGCGCCACCGGGCGAGGACTTCATCACCCGCACGAAGACGTCGATCGCCTGGTCCCGCAGCTCGCGGGCGTAGATCATGCCCTTGCGGGTGGCGCGGACGAACTTGAGGACCGTGTCGGGATGGTTCTTGATCATGTCGTCCGAGGTCGCCAAGCCGTTGAAGGTCGAACGCACCTCCTTGGCGAAATCGACGATGAGCCGCCCTTTCTCGAAGCCGCCGCTCGATTTCAGGGTCTCGACCTCGGCCGGCTGCAGCAGCGCGGCCGGCAACGATCCCGAGCGCACCACCGCCATCCGGGCGCCGAGCGACGATCCCATCGGAGTGAACGAGACGTAGTTGTTCGGCAGTCCGCGTTTCTTCAGATAGTAGCGGACCGCGACCTCGCCGGTATCGCCGCGGCTGATGATGCCGACCTGCTTGCCCTTGAGATCGTCGAAGGTCTTGATGTCGGGATTCGTGGTCCACAACTGCCAGCTCGGACGATCCTCGCCGACCAGCAGCACTTTGAGGCGCGCCCCCTTCATGATCCCGCTGATGGCGGACGAGCCCGAAGTGCTGAACTGCGCGTTGCCGGAAATGAGCGCGGGAGTTGCGACGCCGCCTCCAGCCTCGACCACGTCGAGATCGAGACCTTCCTCCTTGTAGAAGCCCTTGTCGATCGCCGTGAAGAAGAAGATGAAGGAGGCCGTCAAGGTCGGATAGGTGACTTTCACCTTTTCGGCGGCGTGGCTCGGCCCACAGCAGAAAATCGCAACCAGCATCGCGCCCAGGCAGATCCGCGCGACGCGGCCCGCGCCGATGAAATATCGCTCCTGACCCAACATCTCTCCCTCCCGTTTTTGTTGATCCCGTTGCCGCCTTGTCGTTTACGCCACGGCGGCGGCACGGGTTACGGAAAAATACGAGGCCAGCCAATCCGTGACGACGCGCCGCACCCGCGTGTTCGATTCGGCGAACATGAAGTGATCCGTGTCGGCGAACAGATGCAGTTCCGCCGGCTGGCCGGCGCGGCGGAACATCTCGATCGACTGCTCGGTCGGCGTGACCGAATCGGTGGCGCTGTGCAGCAGCAGGATCGGACGTGGCGAGATTTGACCGATCACATCCTCGGCGCGGAAGTCGTACATGCTCTGCGCCGTCTCGACCGGGAACATCTGTACCGACCGATCGACGACATGCGTACGGAGATGCTGCGGGATCGGCACGATGTCGTAGCGCGACACCATGAGCGATTGCCCGGTGCGTGCGCGATGCCGGCGCCCCTCCTCCAGCATCGCGGTGAACTTGGCCCACGCTTCCGGCGTCGGATGCTGGCCGCGGAACTTGCGCTCACCATGGCCCCAGCCGGAGGCGGAAATCACGGCGGCAAAGCGTGGATCGACGCCGGCCGTATAGACCGCGACCGCCGCCCCGAAGCTGCTGCCGAGCACCGCGATGCGCGCGGGATCAACCTGCGGATGCCGCGCCAGGAACGTCAGTGCGTTGCGCGTATCGCTGACCTGATCGAGACAGATGATCCGGCCTTTCTCGCCGGCACTGTCGCCGCACCCGCGCATGTCGAAGCGCAACGTCACGTAGCCGCGTTCCGTCAGCATGGCGCAGGGCTGCAGCACATTGCCGGCGTTCATGTTGCTGCCGAAGCCGTGCAGCACGATGAAGGCGGGCCGGCGTTCGCCCGGGCGGATGTCATCGGGGACCCGCACCACGCCCGCGAGGTCGAGACCGTCCGAAGGGAAGGTGACGCGTTCCTCGTTCATGGCGCCGTGCCTTCGGCCGTCGCCAGATTGGAGGCGGAACGAAGCTCCTGTTTCAGCATGTGCCAGATTCCATGGCGGTATTCGATGAATTCGGGGCTGCGCTTGAGCGCCTCGTCGTCGCGCCAGCGCGGGCGCGGCAGATCGATCTTCAGGTCGGCGATCAATCGGCCCGGCTGCCCGCCGAACATGATGATCCGGTCCGACAGGAACACGGCCTCGTCGACGCTGTGGGTGACGAAGACCACCGTCTTGCGGTCGTTGTCCCAGAGTTTCATCAGCTCGATCTGCATCATCTCGCGGATCTGCGGATCGAGCGCCCCGAACGGCTCGTCCATGAACAGATAGGACGGGTTGATTCCGAGCGCTCGCGCGAGCCCCACGCGCTGCTTCATGCCGCCCGACAACTGATGCGGATAGAAGCGCGGGAACTTGTCGAGCCCGACCTGGGCAAGGGCGCGCGTGGCGATGTCCTTCCGGGCGGCCGCATCGTAGCCGAGGATCTCCAGCGGCATCTCCACGTTGGCGCGCGCGGTCCGCCAGGGCAGCAGGTTGAACTCCTGGAACACCATGGCGCGATCGGCGGCGGGACCTTGCACGAGCTTCCCGTCGATCAGGACCTCGCCCTGCGTCGGCAGAATGAGGCCATTGGCGATGCGCAGCAACGTGGTCTTGCCGCAACCGCTGGTGCCGAGGAAGGAGACGAACGTGCCGGTCTCGATCGTGAGCGACACGTCGCGCAGGGCCCAGTGCGCTCCACCGCCGTCGCGGCGCGCGTAGCAGTGGGACACATCCTTGATCTCGATCATGCGGCTCGAACCATTTCGGAAATATCTCGTCAAAAGCCTATCGCTGGTCCGAGCGCCAAGGCGCGAGCCAGCGCTCGAGCGAGCGGAGGGCGGCGTTGAGCGCAACGCCGGCGGCGGCCAGAATGCCGACGCCCACGAACACCTGCGCCGTGTCGTACATGCCTCCGGCCTGGAAGATCAGATATCCGAGCCCGCTGTTGGAGGCGTAGATCTCGGCGACGACCACCATCACCAGGGCGCGCCCGATGGCGAGCCGCATGCCGGCCAGAATGAACGGCAGCGCCGAAGGCAGAACGATCTTGAGCAGGATCTGCCGCTCGTTCGCCGTGAAGGAGCGGGCCGTCTCGATCAGCCGCGCATCGACCTGGGCGACGCCGGCTTCGGTGTTGATCAGCATGATGATGAAGGAGCCGATGAACACCAGTGCGATCTTGGAGGTGAATCCGATCCCGAGCCAGATGATGAGCAGCGGCAGAAACGCGACTTGCGGCGAAGCATAGAGTGCGGCCACGAACGGCTCGATGGTGGAGCTGATGAGCGGCGAGCGTCCCATCAACAGGCCGAGCGGAACGCCGACGAGCGCCGCCAGGATGAATCCCGCCACGAGCACCTGTGCGCTCGCCGCGATGTGCGGCCACAAGCTGCCGTCCGCGATCATCTCCACGAACTTGGCGGCGATCATGCTCGGGCTGCTGGCGAACAGCGGATCGAGGAAGCCGGCGCGCGAAGCGGCCTCCCACACGCCGAGGAACAGCGCGAGCGCAAGGATGCGCAACCCGTGGGCGACGCCCGGCCGGTCCGCCAGTCGGCGCGGCATCAGGCGAGGTTTCGGAACCGTCGTGGTCGAAACGGCCGGTGCGTCCTGGACAGTCATCATGCTCACACTGGCGAACAGGTGGCCGGCGGACAATTGCCGGCATCGGCAGTGATCGACCGCAACGGCTC
>CAYVBN010000006.1:0-6151 GCA_964449645.1 uncultured Hyphomicrobiales bacterium | reverse complement strand
CCGGTTTGTGAGCTGCTGCAATCGTTCATCGCGCGCCAAGCCGCCGACGGCGAGCTCGATGGCGATCTCATGCTCGACATAGCGGCCGCCGTCTGCCACGCGCTGAATAGCTGTTATGAGTTCATCGGCGGGGGCGGCCTTGCTGATGTAGCCGCGGGCGCCGGATTGAAGCGCCCGCGCCGCGTAGATCGGTTCGGAATGCATGCTCAGCACCAGGATCTGCGCCGCGGGGTCTTCCGACAGGAATCGACGAATGAGTTCCAGGCCGCTGATGCCCGGTAGGCTGAGATCGAGGACAACGACATTCGGATGGACGTCACGGAAAAGCTGAAGGGCATCGCGGCTGGACCCCGCCTCGGAAATCGAGGCATCGATGGCGGTTGCCAGCAGGCGCCGCACGCCCTCGCGGACAACCACGTGATCATCGACTAGCAAAATCTTCATGTCGCCATGTGCACGTCGCCGCTGCTCGGAGATCGAATGCTATCTGATGGAAGCCTCGCCGACACGATAACACCCCGGCGGTCCTGACGGTCTCGGATTGTCAGCGTCCCGCCGAGCGACTCGGCGCGTTCCCGCATGCCGACCAGGCCAAAGCCCGCTTTCGCACCTCCCGGCGGTAACCCGCGACCATCATCGGTCACGCTGACGACGGCGGTATTGTCGGGATCACGCAGGACGCTGATCTCGATTCGCCCCGGATGGCCATGACGAATTGCATTGTTCACACTCTCCTGAACGACGCGATAGATGGCGCTGTCCAGAGCGGTCCCGAAGCTCTCCTGCGACAAGCTGATCTCGAAATCGATCTGCGGCCGGTGCTCCCGCCAGAATGTGACGAGCTCGCCGAGCGCATATCCCAATCCGAGATCCGGTGAAAGCTCCGGCCGAAGCCGGCCCAGGATCGCCTTCACTTGTTTTTGTGCGTGGGTGATCGCTGCGCAAATGGCGTCGAGGCGCGCGGGAATGCGATCGTAGCGGCCATTCGCCACGAACTGCCTTATCGTCGTGGCATCGATGCCCGCGGCAAAAAGGAACGGTCCGATCTCGTCGTGCAGGTCGCGGGCGAGATCGGCGCGCTCATCCTCCTGCACGGCAAGAAGCTGCTCCTGCAATCGGCGATTTTGGATATCCATGGTCGCGAGGCGAACAACCATTTCGTTGAAGCCCCGGCACAGCCTCAGCAGTTCCGAAGGGCCGCGCTCGGCGACCGAGAGGCGCTGATTTCCACTCCCAAGTTGCGCGAAAGCATCCGAGAGATCTCGCAGAGGGTGCAGCGCATATCCGAGGATCCAGTACACCAGGCCGAGGACTAGTCCACAGAAGATGAAGAGGATCGCAAGCGTGACTTTGATATCGCTCCAGGTCTCCGCGATCTCGTTGCGGGCGTCGGTCTGGAGCTCGATCTTTCCGTGGCCGTCGAACGCTTTCGGAAGCGCGGCCGTCACGACGACCGGCTGTTCGGCGATCAATCCGTAGAACCAATCCGGCGCGGGGTCGGTCGGGTTGGCCAAGGTCGACGATGCGAGGAGGGCGCCGTCGTTAGCGAACAGCGACGCACGAAGATGCCGGTCGCCATCGAAATTGGCGATGATCAGGCGCATCCGCGGGCCGGGATCGACCGCCTCTTCGACATTGTCGACCGCGTTGCGCACGATGTGCTGACCGACCGCAATGGCGGCATTCATTTCGGTCCGCACCTTGCGCAGCGCGTGCTCATAGATGAGAGCAGCCCCGGCCGCGAGGCTCACCAGCAAGGCGAGCGTGATGAGGGCAACGAGCCGAAGACGCAGGGACGACGCGCGCACTCCTGCCCCGGGCGAAGTTGATCCGACCGAGGCCGAACCGACGCCCGGTTCTTCGCGGGTGCTCTCGCTCTGCGGCTCCTCCGGGGAGCAGGGCGGAGGTATCTCGGGGGAACGCGCTCTGTCGCTGAGTTCCGCGCTCGCACGGATGTTGCCGACAATCCGGTGACGGTCGCCGCGCGAACGCGAAACGCCGGCGCGTCCATCCCATCCTCCCGGCGGCGATGTCTTCTTGTTCTTGATTTTGCGGCTCTCTGCCGCCGCGCCGCTCGTCGTCCTTTCATCTCGAACTTTGCGCAAGACACTCCCGCGGTTTCGAGGGACGGACCGCCTTTCGCAGTGGCGAAGCGCAGGGGCGGATCACGAGCCGGGTCCGCCCGCTTGCTGTGAACGTGTCGGAAATCACCGGTGCCGCGGGCACTCCGCGCCACGACATCTGATCGAAGCGGACGGAGACCGGCTGCGCGAGCCGGTTTCGCGTCACGGATTCGGGCTCAGGCGGCGAACGGGTGCTTGACCTGATCGCGCTTGGCGACGACTTCGGAGGCCTTCGGCTCGCCCTTGATCGCGCGCGCGATCGATTCCTTCACGGCGCGATAATTGTATTCCTGGATCTTCTTGTCGTCGGAAGCTTCCCAATGGATGAAGACGCCGACGCAAATGAAAAGATCGTCGGCCTCGTCCGCCGGGATCGTGCCGTCGGCGACGCTGTCGGCCACCGCCTTGGCAACCGCGTGCTGGGCCGGGCCGAACATCTGCACGGCCTGCTTGGCGCCCTTGATGGTCACCTTGTTGAACATCACGGTCGCCGGCTTGGCCATCAGGTTCGGCGCAACGACGGCGAGCAATGACGTGAATCCGTCCTTGTTGTTCGTCAATGCGTTCGCGAACGCCGTCTCGGCCGCGCTCCCGCGCGGGCCCATGATGAGATCGATATGGGCGACCTCGTTGCCCTCACCGACGAGCGATTCACCGACGCAAAGTCCGTTGATCTTGGCCATAGCCTCTCCTCCCAAGGAAAGAGAAATACCCCCGCGCGCCGAACCCCTCGGCGTTCGGCTGAACGGCTATCCTTGTTGTCAGCGTCCGGAGCGAACACCCGGACCGGTTGGCCAGATAGCTGCGGATTTGCTCCCGCGCCGCAAAGTCAATCACTGTTGCGCGCGAACGGCAAGATGTTCCGTAGCCGGTCGACGAAGCAGGTCGCGACGGTCAGGTCGGCGCTGGTTCCCGGATTGATGAGTCTGGTCTTGAGCGACGCATCCCACGCCAGAAGTTCGTCGAGCAGGCCGTGCGCCGTTGCCGCCGCCTGCAGGCGCGCATGATACGTCATGGCCTCGCGGCGCACCTCTTCGGCCGTCTCGAGCCCGTACTTGCGCGCGACATGGCTGTCGGGAAAGGCGGACAGGAAACCCAGATAGGCCGCGAGCGTGGCCCACCGCCGATCGCCGAAACACCTCATGGCCGTGTCGAACCACGGAATTCCCCGTTCGAAGACGTCGGCAAAGTCCGACACATATTGCGCGGCAATGCGGTCGCGCCCGGCAGCCTCCGCCATCGCCTCGCGCAGGCTGACGCGGGGCGGGGCGGACACGTCGTGGCGCTCCGCGCGGCCGAGGCCGGCCGGGGAGGCCTTGAGGATGGCCCGGAACGCGAACGTCGCTTACTCGATGTCGAGTTCGGCGAGAACGTCGGCGAGCGCGCCGCGCAGGTCGGCCGCATGACGCTCCGCGGCAGCCGCGAGCGGCGCGCAGAGCAGCACGATTCCCAGGTTCGTGTTGGTGCCGACGGCCGCCGACGTCGCTTCGACGGCCGTCCAAATGCGCCAGCCGACCCGCATGCCCGGCATGGCGAGCGGGCCGGACGCGGCGGCCGCGCTGTCCACGAACTGCTGCGCCGTCATGCGGTGCCCGGAGGCGAACAGATGAACGTTGCCGGGCTTGGGGGCGTCGAGCTCGTCGCGGCACGCCGCCTCGAAGGCGGCCGCGATCCGGCGCGCGACGTCGCTCACGCGCTCGCCTCACGCCTCTGGTCGGGCAGCGCGGACAGGAGATCGCCGGCAAGGACCGACGCCAGATCGGCTTGCGTCACCTTCTGCAGTCCCGACCAGGCGGGCATGCTGTTGACCTCCAGCACGGTCGGACGGCCTTCGGAGTCGAAGAGAACGTCAACGCCCGCGAAATTCGCCCCGACTGCGGCCGCAGCCCGGACGGCGAGGTCCTTCATCTGCGCGTCGGCGACGACGGCGACCGGCCGGCCGCCCTGCTTGACGTTGGTGACCCAGGTCGGCGCGTGGCGCATCATGGCGGCGACGACGCGGCCGTTCGACACCAGCAGGCGGAAATCGCGGAAGCCATCGCGCTCCACCGCCACGAAGCGCTGGAGATAATAAACGCCCGCGACCTCGTCGGGAGGCGGCAGGTCGCTCGCGGCGCGGATCAGCCGCAGCCCGCGGCCCTGCGATCCGAACAGCGGCTTGAGCACGAGGGGGCCTGCGTCCGTCTCGCGCGCCACGATGGCATGGGCCGCCTCGTCGGATTCCGTCGTCCAGGTCTCGGGCGTCGGAATGCCCGCGCGCGCCAGAAGGAAGCTCGTGGCGGACTTGTCGACGCAGCGCTCGACCGCGCGCGCGTCGTTCCAGACGACTGTGCCGATCTCCCGCAAGGCATGCAGGATGCCGAGGCGCAGCGTGACAGCCTGAAAGCTGCCGCCCGACATCGTGCGGACGAAGACGGCATCCGGAACGCCGCCGTTGAGTCCCGGGAGGTGGATTCCGAACGGCTGTGAGGTTTCGAGGCGACACGCCGTGAGATCGACCCGCAGGCTCCGCGCGCCCGCCGCGGCAAACGCCTTCGACAGCGCGCGTGCGTGCCAGTCGACGTCGTCGGTGACGAGGGCGACGAGCGGAACGGCGCGTCGGGCCATAGCCGGACTGGGATCAGGCGAACGAGGCATCGAGCAGTGCCCGGTCGATCCGTCCGGCCCGGAAGCTTTCGCCGGTCTCGATCGCGCTGACGATGACCTCCGCCGGGCTGAACAGCATCGGGTCGATGGCGTAGAAGTCGCCTTTATAGTGCTCGAAGATCTGCGCGAACGTGCGCCCGTATTCGCGCGACCCCTGGCTCGGCAGCCGTTCGGCAAGCTCGCGCGCATCGGCGGCGGGGCCGATCACGAACAAATGAACGCGGCCGCCGTAGATGATCGCGTCGTTGGTGCGCCCCATCGCGGTGACGAACTTCGGGTGCGGCGGCGCCAGGGGCGCGGCGCCCATGCCGTCAACGATGCGTTCGAGCGGAAAATGCAATTCGTGCGCCTTGTGAAGTGCCACCTCGAGAACGCGCGCCACCACCTGAACGCTTCCGGCGAGGCTCTGGGTCGGCGCGTAGATGAAGGTGAGCCGCGATGGTTCGACGCCGCAAGCCTGCGCGACCTTGGCGACGACCGGCGTCGGCGGGGGCCGCGCGCTTTCCATGACGAGGGTCGCGCTCGTGGCTTCGTCCCGGTAGGCGAGCGTTTCGAACAGCGGCTCGGTGCGCGCCAGCGCTCGCGCCGGACCGGAGCCGAGCGCGAAGAACGCATCCTTGCCCTCGCCGTGCGCCAGCCGCCAACCGGCGTATTGGCTGCCGAGACAGGCGACGACCGGATTGGACGAGCGGACCGACAGGGTCCAGGGCCAACGCGGAGTCGCTTCGCTCGCGGTCAGTTCCACGGTGCCGAGCCCGCCCATGCAGATTTCCGCGATCTGCAGGCCGGCCGCGATGCTGCCGCGGTGCTCGCTGCCGGCGTCGATCAGCCGCTCGCCGCTGTCGCCGCGCCGCACGCCGACCTTCAGTTCGGCGGCATCGCGCTCGAGCCGGGCGACGAGATCCGCGGCCCTGCCGTTGACGCTGAGGTGGAGCGTGTCGCTCATGTTTGCAGCGCGTCGAATTGCGCGCGAATGGTGTCCGTCCGATCCGCAACGAGCGCCTTGGCGGCTTCGGTCGTTGCGGCGGCGGCGAGGACCGTGCAGATCGGATCTCCGGCCGCGATGTCGGTGCCGGCGCGCGGACGATCCGCGGTCCAGTCCGGCCAGGACCTATCCGAAACTCGGACCTCGCGCTCGGCATAGACGATTTCGGCGGCGGCGGGCGGTCCCGGCTCGGGAGCGCACTTCGGCAGCGCTCCGCGGCAGGCTTCGACATGCAAGGCGAACAGCGAACCGCCCGGCGGCTCGAAGATGTCGAGGGTCGCGCCCGGTCGCGGATTGACCTCGAGCAGGTGAAAGTCGTGTCCGTCGACCAGGAAATCGACGCTGTTGAGGCCGCGCAGCGGAAGCTCGGACACCAAGCGCCGCACCGCCTCGCGCA
>CAYVBN010000005.1:0-2217 GCA_964449645.1 uncultured Hyphomicrobiales bacterium | reverse complement strand
TGTTCATCACACACTCGATCGACGAGGCGATCCTGCTCGGCGACCGCATCGCGGTGATGAGCGCGCGGCCCGGCCGCATCAAGGAGCTGATCGACCTGCCCTTCGGCCGTCCGCGCGACGTGGAAACGGTGCGCGCCGATCCGCGTTTCGCCGAGCTGCGCTCTCACATCTGGCACCAGCTCCACAATACGCGGACCAAAAAAACGATGGCGAACGAGGTCGCCTGACGATGAGCGTGCAGATCCAGGACACCATTGCGGCGCCCTCCTCCCTCGACGAGGCGAGCGAAGACCGTTCGCGCGCGCAGAAGATCGCGGCCGCGCGGCGGCGCAAGCGCCTGCTGCAGACCATTGGCATTCGCGTGCTGTCGGTCGGCATCGTGCTGACGATCTGGCAGATCGTCGGCAAGGGCATCGACCCGGTGCTGTTCACGACGCCGTCGGCGGTCGCCGTCGCGGCGGTCGACATGATCGGCAGCGGCGAGTTGTGGACCTATCTGTGGCCGAGTCTCGTCGTGCTGGCGATTGGCCTCTCGCTCGCCGCGGTGATCGGCATCGCGGTCGGTCTGCTGCTCGCCCGCTTCTGGGTGCTCGACGTCGCGCTCGGCGTCTACATCACGTTTCTCTATTCGACCCCGAGTGTCGCCCTCGTGCCGCTCATCGTCCTGTGGGCCGGTTTCGAGACGACCGCGAAGGTGATCATCCTGTTCATGTTCGCGTTCTTCCCGATGGCGATCAACACCTACCAGGGCGTGAAGAACGTCGACGCCAAGCTGATCGAGGTCGGCCGCTCGTTCCGCTGCAGCGAGCGCCAGCTCTGGGCCAACATCGTGCTGCCCGGCGCGCTGCCATTCATCGTCACCGGACTGCGGCTCGCGGTCGGGCGCGGACTGATCGGCATGGTCCTCGCCGATCTCTACACGGCGATCTCCGGTATCGGCTATCTGATCGTGCGCACCGCCAGCACCTATCAGGTCGACAAGATGTTCGTTCCGATCATGACGCTCGGGCTGCTCGGCGTAACGCTGACCGCGCTGCTGCGCGTGCTCGAGCTGCGGGTGGCGCCGTGGACCGCCGCGGGCGACCACGATTGACGGGCATTGGCGCGATCGGCGCGTGAATCGTTTGCAAGACGAACCAGAATGCGCCGGGGAAACCGCGCGCGGGATAAACGGGAGGACGCGATGTTGAACCGAACCGGACGTGCCTGGGCCCTCGCTCTTGCGGCGGCTGCGGGTGGCTTGCTGGCAGCCGATCCGGCCGCCGCGCAGAACCCGCCCAACTGCACGACCATGCGCAAGATCAACATCGGTGTGTCGGTCGCCCCGCCCAACGTGGTGCACACGTCGCCTTACGTCGCCAAGGCGCTCGGCTATTTCCAGAAGCGCTGCATCGACGCCAACATCGTGCAGTTCGAGGGCGGACAGTCGGCGACCTCGACCGCGGCCGCCGCGCAAGGCAGCGCCATCGTCAGCGTCGGCGACGTCGCCATCGGCCGCGGCCTCAGGGTGCAGCAGATCTGGGGTCTCGCCCCGCGCATGCCGCAGGCCTACATGGTGGCCGAGGACATCAAGACCGCCGCCGACCTCAAGGGTCGCAAGCTGAGCGCCACGGGCGGCGGCGTCGGCGGGCTCAACTGGCGCGTGGGACGCGAGGTGCTGAAAACCGCGCATCTCGACGTCAGCGATGCCCAGTTCATCTCCTCGGCGACCGCCGGCCGGCTGCCCGGCCTCGTCGCCGGCCAGATCGATGCGGTCGCGCTGCACCCCGAGGACGTCTATCTGGCGCACAAGCAGAAGCCCGGCCTGCATCCGCTGGTCCAGCTCGCCGAGCTCCTGCCCAACTACATGTTCAACGCCTACGGCGCCTCGACCGACTGGATCGCGCGCGACCGCCCGCTGCTGCGCGATACCGTCGCCGCCATGATCGAGGCCAACCGCACGATGTACCGGGACAAGGCGAAAGTGGTGCCGGTCATCATGGAGGCGACCCGCAAGCCGCGCGAGGCCGTCGAATACGCCATGGACATCCTCACCAAGCACTGTGTCTGGTCGGTCAACACCGGCTTCGACCCGAAGCGGACGCAATGGACGATCGACAACAGCGTGGCGAACGGCGACATCGACGCGGCGAAGAAGCCGACCGTGGAGCAGGTGGCGAACATCAAGCTCGCCGAGGAGGCGGTGGAACTGGCCGGCGGCCGGGTGACGATCGGACA
>CAYVBN010000004.1:0-4989 GCA_964449645.1 uncultured Hyphomicrobiales bacterium | reverse complement strand
ACGATCGACGCGCGCGATGATGTCCGCCGCATGCTCGGCGCGGGTGAGGAAATAATCTGGCCGGTCGCGCGGATTGATCGGCTCGATCAGCAGGGTGATTCCGTGCGCGCGGGCGGCGTCGGCCGCCTGCGCCAGATTGACGATGAAGACGCCCTCCGCCGCCGGACGCAAGTCCGGTGACACGCGCCCGGCAAGACAATGGATGGCGGTGCCGCCGATCGCCACGATGTAGTCGAGCGCCTGTCGGAACAGTGCGGCGAAGTCCTTCTCGCGCCCCGGCACCGCGGCGAAGCCGAATTCGCCGCTGCCGCCCGTCGCGGTGTTGACGCCGAGCACCGTGAGCCCATGCCGATCGAGCTCCGCCTTCACGGCGGATGCCGGCTGGTCATAGGGAAACTGCAGCTCGACCGCCGTGAAGCCGGCCGCGGCCGCCGCGCCGAAGCGCTCCAGCAGAGGCCGTTCGGTGAACAGATAGCCGAGATTGGCGGCGAGGCGCGGCATGGCGATGTCCCTTGGGCCCGGGTGCGAATTGGCCGTCTTCTTCCCTGGAGCCTGATTCCCGAGGAGCGGATGCCGTTCTCGGACAAGATCATGCTCACATCAAAGAGATAGAGCAGGATGGCGCTTCGAGGAAAAGCCGTCCTGCTCTAGCACGATCCGGCCAGGGGGAAATCGGTTCGCGGCCTGCGGACCGGTCGACGCCCTGTGCTCCAACGCACCAAGGCGTCTGACCCGCCCTGCCCACTCGAACGCGGGCGATTGCCCACTCTAGGGATTTTTCGGCCGTGTACTTGCCGAAGTAGGGCATTGAGGCAGGCGCGGCCGATGAGCCCTGTGGTCCCACCCGCGCACGAGCCCATTGATACCGCCGGTATGTGGGATATTTCCCATATTTTATCCCACTCTACTGATGGGCCGTTTTGTGGTTGACGGCGGCGCAGCCCTTTTGGTTCGCTCGACGGTATCGACTGGCCGGAGGGCCGGCCGCACTCACCCGACGCCAGATCGGGAGGTCAGGGACCATGAACGCCCAAGAGCTGCTGCAGGAAATTTCCGACTATTGTCGGCAGACCGGACTTGCGGAATCGACGTTCGGCCGGCGCGCCGTCAACGACGGCAAGCTGGCGAGCCGGTTGCGCAATGGCGGGCGCATCACCACCGAGACGCTCGACCGCATCCGCGCCTTCATGCGAACGAACCGGAGCGAGGTCGTCCGTCCCGCGGTCATCGAGCCGCCGCGCCACACGTTTCCCGCCGCAAAGCCGATGACCATCCCATCGGCCACGCCGCAGATCGCCCGCTCGGCATTGCCGGCCGCCGCGATCTCCGAAGATCCGCAGCGCAACTTCCGCTTCTTCGACAACCGCCAGAAATATCTGCTTTTCGTCAACACCTGCAGCGAGAAATGGGTCGTCGCGCACCGCGTCTCGCTCGAACTCGCCAACATCCACCCGCGCCCGCCGGCCGTCCGGTTGTTCGACGCGGGCGTCGGCGACGGCTCGGTGCTCACCCGCGTGATGCGAGCGATGCACGACCGCTTCCCGACGACGCCGTTCTATGTCGTCGGCAAGGAGATCAGCCTCGAGGACATCCGCCTCACGCTGCAGAAGATGGCGGACCGCTTCTTCGAGCATCCGTCGACCGTCCTGGTGCTGACGAACCTCGCCTATGCGGACGCGCCCTGGCTCGCGGTGAAATCGCTGAGCGCGGCTTCGAGCCTCATCTGGCGCGAGCTTCAGCTCACCGGCAACTCGGCCCACCGGTTCGAGCAGCAGATCGTCGAGCTCGAACCGTTCCTCGCCGAGAGCTGGCGCGCCGGCGTGAGCCCGAAGACCGGGAACCCGGTCTACGAGCGCCCGGCCGTGCTGGTGATCTATCGCGAAGACCACAAGTTCCTGCTCGACCCGATCATTCCGCGTCCGGGCGGGACGATGGCGGCTTACGATCTCGTCATCGCCTCGCAGCCCTATCGGGCGCGCTCGTCCATCGAGTTCAAATCGAAGCGCGTGCTGGCGCCGCTCGCCAAGGCGCTCGGCCCCGGCGGCCGCATGATCGTCATCCATTCGCACGGGCACGATCCCGGAATGGAAATCGTGCAGCGCGTGTGGCCAGGCGACAATCCGTTCATCCACGACCGGCATCAGCTTCTCAAGGCGGTGAAGCACGAGCTCGGCCCGGCCGGACGCGAGCTCAACTTCAACGCCTACGCGGACAATCGTTCGCTGTTCCGCTACGACATGCACACGCTGCCGTCGGAAGTCTCGAACTCGATCGGCACGTCGACGCTGTTCGCCGCCTGGAACGCCGCCATCTACGTGGCGCAGGTCGAAGACGACCGGCTGGAAAGCGTGGTGGCGGACGGCCGCTACCTCGAAGCGACGCGCGAGGTGCTGCAGGAGCGCGGCGGCCTGTGGTTCTACGACGAATCCTTCGTGATCTCGCGGCGGCGGGAGTAAGCATGGGGACCGTATCGACGCTGCTTGCGGCCGAGGGTGTGCCCGACACGGTGCGGCGCATCGCCGGGCTCATGCGCACCGCCTCGTTCGAGGCAACGCGGCCCTCGGACCAGGAGCTGGCCGCGCTCGCCGGCACGGCTCCGCCGGGCACGTCGATCTATCTGAGCGCCCTTCCCGGCCGCCCGCACGACGCGGAACTCGCCACCGCCCGCAAGCTGCGCGCGGCCGGCTTCGAGCCGGTCCCGCATCTCGCCGCGCGCAATTTCGCCAGCGTCGCGGCGTTCGAAGGCCTGCTCGCGCGCATGGCCGGAGAAGCCGGCGTCACGCGCGTCCTCGTCATCGCCGGGGACCTCGATCGGCCGGCGGGCCCGTTCGCCAGCGCGCTGGACGTGATCGAACGCGGACTACTGCAGCGCCATGGCATTCGCGAGGTCGGCATCGCCGCCCATCCGGACGGCCATCCGAGGCTGTCGGACATCGAGCTTGATCGTGCGCTCGCCGCCAAGATCGACGCGGCGCAGCAGACGGACCTCGGCGTCCACATCGTGACGCAATTCTGCTTCGACGCCGCGCCGGTCGTGGCGTGGCTCGAACGGCTGCGCGAACTCGGCCTCGACCTTCCGGTCAGGATCGGGCTTGCCGGCCCCACCAGCCTCGCCACCCTGTTGCGCTATGCGCAGCGGTGCGGGGTCAAGGCCTCTGCCCAGGGGCTCGCCCGGCGCGCCGGTCTCGTGAAACAGATGTTCAGCATCAACGCCCCGGACCGGATCGTGCGCGCCCTCGCCACCGCCGGACCGGAACGGCTCGGCGACGTCGCGTTGCATTTCTTCTCGTTCGGAGGCCTGGCCGCGACCGCCCGCTGGGCGGCGGCCGTCTCCGCCGGACGCATCGCGCTCGAGAGCGACGGCTTCGAGGTCGCACCGCCGCATCCGGTGGGCTAGCGCATTATCCGGCGAAGCCGATGCGGTTCGCCGGAAACCATGCGCCCGAATATCAAATTTAGAACAGGTCCATTCCACGACATCCAAACGTATTCTAGACTTGCCACTTCGGCTCAAGAGCACGTTCCGGTTGATTCAATTGGAACGTGCTCTCGAACTTCGTATTTGATCGTATTTTTCTGCGGCGGGCTGGTTCCTCCTTCGCGGGAAAATGCTCAAGAACCGGGGTTGCCGTCATGATGTTCGTGATCCACGCCATGGACCGCAAGGACGCGCTGCCGACGCGCGCCAAGTTCTATCGCGCCCACCGCACGCATCTCGACGAAGCGGACAAGCACGGGGTCGGCGTGGTGACGGCCGGAACGCTGGTCGCCGACGACGGCGAAACTCCGATCGGCAGTCTGTTTCTGCTCGATGCCGCCAACCGGACGGCGGTCGATGCGTTCACCCGCAGCGATCCGTATCACCTCAATCGCGTGTGGGACTCGATCGAGATCCACAGCTACCGCAAGAAGCGCGGGTGAGCGGCACCCGTCATCAGCTTTTCTGGTGCGCTCTTGGACCTCGTGCCCCCGACGCGGTGCAGCGCGCAGCGGTGCGCAACAACTTCACGCCCACGATCTGCGCCTCGGCGCACGCTGCGGTGCAGCCCGGGACACGAGGCAGAGAAGGCCGCTACAGCCCAACGAACTCCTTGATCGTGGCCAGAAACACCTGCGGCTGTTCGAGCGGCGGACAGTGGCCGCACGCGGGCAATTCGACATAGCGCGCGGACCGCGCCTTGGCGGCGATCAGCTTGTTGAGCGCGGGCGGCGTCGCCTCGTCGAGCTCCCCGCAAACGACGAGCGTCGGCACGGTCAGTTCGCCGAGCCGCGGCGTGAGATCGGCCGCAACCAGCACCGAGCACGCCGCTCCGAATGCGGCCGGATCGATCTGTAGTAGGACAACGCGGCGCTCATCGACCGCCTTCGGGTTCTTCGCCAGATAGTCCGCGTGGAACACGCGCTTGGCCGCGATGTCCACGATCGTCCCAAGGCCGCCGGAGGCGACCTTCTCGGCCATGATGCGGAACGCCTTCTTGCCCTCGTCGGGAAATCCGGCCGCGACGTCGCTGAGCACCAGCTTGGCCACCCGGTCCTGATGCGCAATGGCAAAGCCGAGCGCCACCGTTCCGCCGAAGCCGTTGCCCATGAGCACGGCATCGGAGCTGATCGCCAGTTCGTTGAAGGCGTCGCGCACGCACGCGACATACGCATCCATCGTCGGCGCGACCGGCGCCGATCCATGGAACCCCGGCAGGTTGAGCAGCGTGACACGGAAATTCTTCGCCAAGTCCGGCAGCACCGCGTCGAACGCGTGGCGGTCGGTCAGCAGCGAATGGAGCACGACGAGATCGCGTCCGGTTCCGATCCGCGCGGCAGTCAGCCGTCCGCCCGGCAAAGCGACATCGTTCATTGGTGTCCTCTCAGTTCAAGCATCTTGCTTCGGATTTCGATCAGGCGTTGCCACATACGCTGGTCACCTCTCCTGGGGGGAGAGGTCGGCAAGATGCAAAGCATCGAGCCGAGTGAGGGGATTTTGCCTAACCGAGA
>CAYVBN010000003.1:0-5455 GCA_964449645.1 uncultured Hyphomicrobiales bacterium | reverse complement strand
GGGGAATGCTGTTGAATTCGCGTGGCTCTTCGCCATGTTGCGCGCGCCGACGCGCCGGCCGGCTCCGGTGCATGATCCGGTGAAGGGCCAGCGGTTCGCTGCGCGGATCATGCGCCGGTCAAGTCAGAGCGCGATCTTGCGCCAAACCTGCATCCCCCTTTGCGGATCGCGCTACTTGGACCCCTGATGCTCAGCCCGCCCGCCGCGCACGCTCGCTCTGCCGAAAAGCCGCTTGATCACGCCACCGTCCGATCGATCGTCATCGGGGTGCTGCTGGCGCTTTTCCTCGCCGCGCTCGACCAGACCATCGTGGCCACCGCGCTGCCGACGATCGCCGAGAACCTCGGCGACGTCGAGAACCTGTCCTGGGTGGTGACGATCTATCTGCTCGCCTCGACCGTTGCCGGCCCGCTTTATGGCAAGCTGTCCGACATCCACGGGCGACGCGCCATGATGCTGCTGGGGATCGGCCTCTTCGCGCTCGGCTCGGTCGCCTGCGCGCTCGCACCGTCCATGCTGACGCTCATCCTGGCGCGTGCGCTGCAGGGCGCCGGTGGCGGCGGATTGATCCCGATGGCGCAGACGGTCATTGCCGATGTCGTCTCGCCGCGCGAGCGGGCGCGCTTCCAGGCCTATACGTCGACGACCTTCCTGTCGGCGACGATCGGCGGTCCGCTGCTCGGCGGCCTGATCACCGAATATCTGCACTGGTCGGTGATCTTCTGGATCAACGTTCCGCTCGCCGCCGTGGGATTCCTGCTCACCCGCAACGTGCTGCGGCTCCTGCCACGGCACGACCGCCCGCATCGGCTCGATCTGCTCGGGGCGGGCCTGATGGTCACCGCCTCCATCGCGGTGATGTTGGCGCTCACCTGGGGCGGCCGGCATTTCCCCTGGGGATCACCGCAAATTCTCGGCCTGCTCTGCGGATCGGCGCTGTTGTGGGGTCTGTTCTGGGTGCGCACCGTGACCGCACCGGAACCCTTCATTCCGGTGGCCGTGCTGCGCAATCCCGTGGTCGGCACCGGCACTGGGGCGGCCTTCTTCGGCGTCGGCACGATTGTCGGCCTCACCATCGTGCTTCCGATCTATCTCCAACTCGCCCTGGGGCTCTCGGTGAGCGGTTCGGGCCTCGCGGTCATCGCCTATCTGGGCGGCGCGACCGTGAGCTCCATGGTGGCCGGGCGGCTGCTGGCGCGCCTCGTGCGCTATAAGCGGGTTCCCATCGTCGGGCTCCTGATCGCGCTCGCCGCCTTCGCGGTGCTGGCGGTCGATCCGGTCGGCCTGCCGGTCCCGGTGATCTTCGTCCTCATCCTGGCGGCCGGACTGGGGCTCGGCCCGATGTTCCCGGTGACCATCGTGCTGGTGCAGAACGCCGTCGCCTTGCACGAGCTCGGCATCGCGACCGGCATCTCGGGCTTTGCCCGCTCGCTTGGCGGAACCTTCGTGGTGGCGGTGCTCGGCGCGATCGTGCTCACCGGCGTTCCGGGCGGAGCAACCGAGCTCTCGACCTCCGGACTCGCTCCCATTGCGGTGGCGGGCGCGTTCCGCTGGGTCTTCCTTGCCTCCGCGATCTGTCTCGTGATCTCGTTCGGCTTCGTGCTGGCCATGGAGGAGCGACCGCTGCGCGGCCCGGCTCCGCCGGTGACCGTGGAGTAGGCTGGCAGGGCCTTCATATCAGCCCCGCGCATCGCCCCATTGAAATTCTCCAAGTCTGAAGCGATGTTGCGGCGAGATTCTTAAACTCAGACCCCGGCCGCGGGTGGCCGCAACAAGTGGGGCGACCAGAACGCGATGAAGCCTTCCGAGGCGGCCGCGCAGAGCCGCGCCGAGGACACGGACGACACTCCAGGCACGACGGCGGACACGGGCGTGCTCGACGCGAGTCTCGCCTCCGGCGCGCCGCTGACCGCGCCGGTGCCGCCGGAATCCGACCAGCCGCTCCCGGCCCGCTGGGCCATGAGCCACGCCGAGATCCGCGTCATCATCTTCGGCGTCATGCTGGCGATGTTTCTCGCCGCCCTCAACCAGACCATCATCGCCACGGCGCTGCCCACCATGGGGCGCGATTTCAACGATTTCGAGAACCTGTCGTGGCTGGTTACCTCCTACCTGCTCACCTCGACCATCGCGGCGCCGCTCTACGGCAAGCTGTCGGACATCTACGGACGCCGGGCCGTGATGCTCTCGGCCATCGGGGTGTTCGTCGTCGGTTCGGTGATGTGCGCGGCGGCGCCGAACATGCTGGTGCTGATCCTGGCGCGTGGTCTGCAAGGCCTTGGCGGCGGGGGCATTCAGCCGATCGCGCAGGCCATCGTCGCCGATGCGGTCGCCCCGCGCGAGCGCGGGCGCTGGCAGGCCTACATGGGGGCGGTGTTCATCACGGCCGGCGTCTGCGGTCCGGTTCTCGGCGGTTTCCTGGCTGAACATCTCCACTGGTCGCTCATCTTCTGGCTCAACCTGCCGCTTGGGATCGCCGCCGCCGTCGGCATCAATCACACACTCAAGCGGCTGCCGCGGCATGACCGTCCGCACAAGCTCGATCTGTTCGGCGCCGCCCTGCTGATGGCAGCCTCGATCCTGCTGCTGCTGGCGCTCACCTGGGGCGGCACGCGCTTCCCCTGGCTGTCCTCGACGATCCTCGGCCTCATCGCCGGCTCGGCGCTGCTCTCGGTCGCCTTCAGCTATCGCCTGACGCAGGCGCCCGAACCGTTTCTGCCCCTGCCGGTGCTGGCCAATCCGATCGTCCGCATGGG
Source organism: uncultured Hyphomicrobiales bacterium (assembly GCA_964449645.1). GTDB lineage: Bacteria > Pseudomonadota > Alphaproteobacteria > Rhizobiales > Xanthobacteraceae > CAYVBN01. The sequence continues at coordinate 2,699 of CAYVBN010000003.1, read as the reverse complement.
AACGACGGCGACCTCCTGCGCGGTCGGAACGTCCATCGGCCTGACGATCTTCATGCCGCTCTACTACGAGTCCGTGCACGGCTTGTCGGCGAGCGACGCCGGGCTCGCGCTCATCCCGATCGCCGTGATGACCACGCCCGGCTCGATGCTCTCCGGGCGCGTGATGATGTACATGCGGCACTACAAATGGGTGCCGATCGTCGGCCTCTCGCTCGCGATCGCGACGCTTGCCGTCCTGATTGTGTGGCCGCGGGCTCCGCTCTTGGTCGTGCTCGTCGGCCTTGCGCTGATCGGGTTGGGCATCGGCACCACGTTCTCCGTGTCGACGGTCTCCATCCAGAACGCGGTGTCGCGATTTCTGGTGGGCACCGCGACGGGCGTGATGAATTTCTTCCGTGCGCTCGTCAGCGCGCTCGTTGTCGCCATCATGGGAGCGATCGTGCTGGCCGGCATCGGCGTTGCGCCGCAGCGCGGAGGAGGGACGGGGGTCGAGACGGCGGCGGCTGCGGCCGGCGCACTCGGAGTCGACATGGGCCACGTCTTCCGCTGGGTGTTCGTCGCCGCGGCGATCTTCCTGCTTCTCGGGCTCGTGGCCATGATCCGCATGGAGGAGCGGCCGCTGCGCGGCAGCGAGGTGGGCTCCGGCCACGCGAGGTGAGCCGATTTGGGCCGCCGACGTTAACGATCGGTAAAGCAAAAGCTGCGCGCAATGGCGGCATGGGCCCGCAGGAGACCAGCGCCGGCGCGCCGACGGCGCAAACGCCACAGGGCGGCGCCGCACGAACGCACCGCGGCAACACCCGGGCCGCCGGGTGGAATGTCGTGCACGTCGTGCTGGTGTGCCTGTGCCTGGCGCTTCTGATCGTGACCGGCGTGTTCATCGGCGTTCCCGTGCTCTCGGTGCCGCCGCTGATCGGCTCGATCGACGGAGAGCGCGCGGCCGAACTGCGCAACGGCAAGATCCTCCTTCCGCAGTCCGACGACACCTGCCGGCGGATGCTGTTCGACAACTACACGGGCCTGTTGCGCGAGGATCAGAGCCGCCCCTGCGTCGAGCGGCCCAATCGCCCCGACCTGAGCCGCCGCCCGCCGCACGGCTTCATTTGGGGGCGGTAGATTCGGGAACGGCAGACTTGGGAGCGGTTGCAACAGGCAGCGCCGATCCGAGCTTGCGCGCGGTCTCGATGATCCACCCGCGGTAGCGCGCGAGCGGCGTGATGCCGGTCAGGCCTCCGCAGCCGGCGGTGAGCCGTGGTCCGGTCGACCAGCTCACGACACCGGCGACCATCGGAATTCCCCGTTCCATGTCGAATGCTGGCGCTCCGGAATCTCCGGTGCACGCCCCGAGCCCAGCCCGTTCGCCCTTGCCGGCGGGATCGACCAGCCGGAGCTGGAGCGTGCCGGGCTGACCGGTCGCGACGAGATCCGCGGCGCGCGCCGTTCCGCCGGTCTTGCCGTCGCCGCGCACCGCGACGCCGAATCCGGCGACCACGAAGCGATCGCCAACGGTGACCGGCCGCTCGGCCGCGAGCGGAGCTGCCGCGAACGGCGGCTTCAACGGCACGGCGAGCTTGAGCAACGCCACGTCCGCGGTCGCCCGGTGGGCGAGCAGGGTCTGCAGGCTGAATTGCGGATGCCGCGTCACCTCGCGGACATCTGCGAGTCGCGGCCGGTGGTTCGCATCGTATTCGACGAGCTTGTACTCGGCGCCCGGCAGCACGCAATGCGCGGCGGTGAGCACGAGATCGGCGGCGATCGCCGTGCCAGTGCAGAAATTTCCACGCGATCCGACGATCAGCACCAGATGGCGTGCCGTTGCGGGGGCCGCCGCGGTCGCGCCCCCGACCATCGCGACCGCGGTCGTCGTGCAAGCAAACAAACAGACGAAAGCAGCAAGAACTTTCATGCGGCGTTTTGAGCCGCAGCCGATCGGACTTGTCAATGTCCGCCGGTCGATACGAGCCCGCGTCGCACATGGCGAACGCGGGCTCACGTCATCGAGCAGTCACTCAACGCCACTTCGACAACGCCACTCCGACAGCACCACAAACGCAAACGCTACAGAACGCAAACACGATGCTACGCGAACGCAACACGACGCAAACGCATACTCACGCACGGTCGTCGACAATGCGGCGTCTCACGACGTCGGACCGCTCTCAACGCAATACGCTACTGTTCGGATAACCCGTGATGCGCCGCAGAACCGGGGCGCACGGTACGCATAAACTTCATCCCACCCCCCAGGCCTGCAGCGCACCACGACTGTGGATGTGCCGCATCGACAGGAATGCTGAAGAAGGATTTCGACGTAAGTTCGACGTAACCGTGGCCGCGCGCCCGACGATCGGACATTTGTGTCCACAAGAGCGGGGACAACCTCGTTCTTGCTTGACAGCGGACCAAAAAGCCGTCCGGTGCACAAACCGCCTCGCCGTCGGGACGCCCGAAAGCTCAGATGCAGAGGCCCCGTAACGCGCCGAGGCAGCGACCTAAAATCACGTTTGGGTCGTGGCTTGGGACGGTTATCTGTTCGAGAATGGCAAAGATGAACTTATCTGACCCTCGCCGCGGCCGCGGCCGCGGTCGATTCGTCGTCCCGCCCGCTCACATGCAACTCCATGGCGCTCCGGCCGCGGTCTTCGCACCAGCCCTGTAACCGGCTCGGGAACAGGTGGTGGCGAAACTATGGCATCAAG
>CAYVBN010000002.1:0-9264 GCA_964449645.1 uncultured Hyphomicrobiales bacterium | reverse complement strand
ATCTCTTCGCCGATCTGGCGGGCCTCCTCTTCGCTGTCCCACACCGAGGTGACGCCGACCGGGTCGCCGGCCTCGCCGACATCGGTCTGCAACGTCTTCCCCAACCGGCTCTCATTGTGGGCGATGAGGTGCGAGGCGGTGACGAGGATGTGGCCGGTGGAGCGGTAATTGCGCTCGAGGCGGATCACCCGGGCGCCGGGAAAGTCCTTCTCGAAACGCAGGATGTTGTCGACCTCGGCGCCGCGCCAGCCGTAGATCGACTGGTCGTCGTCGCCGACGCAGCAGATGTTCTTGGCGCCCTGTCCGAGCAGGCGCAGCCAGAGGTACTGGGCGACGTTGGGGTCCTGGTATTCATCGACCAGAATGAACTGGAAGCGGTTCTGGTACTGCCGCAGCACGTCGGGCCGCTCGCGGAACAGGCGGATGTTCTCGAGCAGCAGGTCGCCGAAGTCCGTGGCGTTGAGCACTTTCAGGCGGTCCTGATAGTCGGTGTAGAGCTTGAGGCCGCGCCCGTTGGCGAAGCTCGCGGCCTCCCCGGGCGGGACCTGCTCGGGCATCAGGCCGCGGTTCTTCCAGCCGTCGATGAGGCCGGCGAGCACGCGCGCCGGCCAGCGCTTCTCGTCGATGTGCTCGGCTTCGAGGATCTGCTTGAGCAGCCGGATCTGGTCGTCGACGTCCAGGATGGTGAAATCGGACTTGAGGCCGACCAGCTCGGCGTGGCGGCGCAGAATCTTCACGCCGATCGAGTGGAAGGTGCCGAGCCACGGCATGCCTTCGACGATCTGGCCGACCATCCTGCCGACGCGCTCCTTCATCTCGCGCGCCGCCTTGTTGGTGAATGTCACGGCGAGGATTTCGGACGGCCGCGCGCGGCCGAGGCTGAGGATGTGGGCGATGCGGGTGGTGAGAACCCGCGTCTTTCCGGTTCCGGCCCCGGCGAGCACCAGCACCGGGCCGTCGAGGGTTTCGACCGCCTCGCGCTGCTCCGGATTGAGTCCGGCGAGGTAAGGCGCGCCGGCCGCCGCGCGCGCCCGTGCGGCGATGCCGCCGGGAGCGGGCGAGGGGGCCGGAACGAGGTCCAGCCGGTCGTTCTTCAAGGGATCGGCCAATGCGGGCTCACGATGATTCGCTGTGATGCCAAAATGGCACCTGCTCCCCGGTTTGACGAGGGGCAGGGCCAGGAAGGCCCCGAACACGGCGATTGTGTGGGAAGACGAACGCACTGGGCCGGTGCGTCAGCACCGATCCGGCCGCCGCAATCACGTTGGAGCGGGGTAACCCGGCCGACCCGGCGGCCGTGTGTCTTCGCTTCCAGTGTTAGCGCCAGGGTATGTGCCGTGCGTGTCCAGGATCGGCGGGGGCGCTCGGTGCGCGATCAGGATTTCGCCGGCATCGCGACGCGCCGGCCGGCCGCCTCGGGGCGCGGCAACTTGGCGTGCATCGCCTTCATCTTGGCAAGCCGGTCGGCCACATCGAGTGGAAGCGCGGCGGCCTTCTTCTTCATCATGTCGACGTGAAGAGCGAGGTTCTCGGACGTCGCCGACACCCAGCCGTCCACCGCATGAAAGAGCTGCTCGAAATAGTGCAGGCGCTTGCGGTCGTAGTCGAGGAGCTGGAACGTGACGCGCACCGGGTCGCCGGCGTGCAGCTCGCGCAGGTAGCGCAGATGGACCTCGGCGGTGAAGAACGAATGGCGATGCCGTTCGACATAATCGGTCCCGACGCCGATCAGCTCGTAGGCCTCGTCGACCGCGCGGTCGAACAGCACGTTGTAATCGGCCATGTTGAGGTGGCCGTTATAGTCGATCCACGCGGGCTCGACCCGCATCACCGAGGAGACGAATGGAGCGAAGAACAGAGGTTCGAGATCGACACGATCGAGCATGGGCGCCGTACGCTTTTGAACGCGTCCAGGATAAGCCGGAATGAACAACGAGAGTAGCCGGATTGCCGCTCGTTTCGTCGATTTGACCGGATCGCCGGCGGTGGAAAAATGCCGGGGGCGTGAAATACCGGCGTTTCGCGTGAATTTCGCCTGTTAACCTTGTTGCGAGCCGATTTTTCGGCCGCGGCGCTCCCGTCGGCCTCAAACGACAGCATCCGGAACATGAGCCCAGAACCATCTTCGTTGCAGCGCGCCCGGCACCGCGAGAGAGATGCCGCGGGGGCGGTGAGGGCGCTCGTCGCAGCTTTCGGAAATCGCGCCGCCACGTCCTTGTCGCTGCGCGAGCAACACGCCAACACCGCATCGTGGCTGCCGAACCAGCCGCCCGACGCGGTCGTCACACCGCAATCGACGGCAGAGGTTCAGCAGATCGTGCGCATTTGCGCCGATCATCGCATGCCGGTCATCGCCTTCGGCACCGGCACCTCGCTCGAAGGCCACGTCAATGCGCCGTTCGGCGGCGTTTCGATCGATCTGCGCGACATGAACCGGGTGCTCGCCGTCCACGCCGAGGACCTCGATTGCGTGGTCGAGCCCGGAATCACCCGCAAGGAGCTCAACGAGCACCTGCGCGACCAGGGCGTGTTCTTTCCCATCGATCCGGGCGCGGACGCCTCGCTCGGCGGCATGGCGGCGACGCGCGCCTCCGGCACCAACGCGGTGCGCTACGGCACCATGAAGGACAACGTGTTGTCCCTGAAGGCGGTGCTCGCGAACGGCGAGGTGATCACGACGGCGCAGCGGGCCAAGAAGTCCTCGGCCGGATACGACCTCACGCGCCTTTTCGTCGGGTCGGAAGGCACGCTCGGGGTGATCACCGAGCTCACGCTGCGGCTGCATGGAATTCCCGAGGCGATCGCCGGCGGCTCCTGTCCGTTTCCGTCCGTCGAAGCCGCCTGCCGGACGACCATCGCCACCATCCAGTGCGGCATTCCGGTCGCCCGCATCGAATTGCTCGACGCCCTCCAGGTGAAGGCGACCAATCTCTATTCCAGGCTGCACCTGCCCGAGACCCCGATGCTGTTCGTCGAGTTCCACGGCACGCCCGCATCGGTCGCCGAGCAATCCGAACGTTTCGGCGAGATCGCGCGCGAGCACGGCGGCGGATCGTTCGAATGGGCGCTCAAGCCGGAGGAGCGGTCGCGGCTCTGGCAGGCGCGCCACGATGCCTATTGGGCGGGTCGCGCCTTGCGGCCGGGCGCGCAGGCGATCGCGACCGACGTCTGCGTGCCGATCTCGCGGCTCGCCGATTGCGTCACCGAGACCCAGCGCGATCTCGCCGAGACTCGCTTGTCCGCCCCGATCCTCGGACACGTGGGTGATGGTAATTTTCATCTCACCCTGCTGGTCGACATGAACGACAGCGACGAGGTCGCCCGCGTGGACGGCCTGCTCGCGCGGCTCGTGACGCGCGCGTTGGCGATGGGGGGCACCTGCACGGGCGAGCATGGCGTCGGTCAGGGCAAGGCGAAGTATCTCGATGCCGAACTCGGTCCGGCCGCCATCGCCGCCATGCGTGCAATAAAGCGGGCGCTCGACCCAGACGACATCATGAACCCCGGCAAGATCTTCACGGTGGAATCGTAATCGCTGGCTCAATCCGTTCGTCCGACATACAATTGCCCGCAAAAGACCTCACCGGTCCCCTGCGGCAGACGGTCGGAGACACCAAGTCTCACCCTGCGGGGCGATCTCGAAGACAAGTGGGGAAGGCGGAGCACGCCGGTGCAGACGACGCTGCTTGGATTGGCGGTCGCATTGATCCTGGCGCTGCTGGCGGCGCTGGTGGGTCCGCTATTCATCGATTGGGATCAGTATCGGGCGAGCTTCGAGACGCAGGCGACCCGGCTCGTCGGCGCGCCCGTGCGTATCGACGGCAAGATCGACGCGCGCCTGCTGCCGACGCCGTCTCTCGCCCTTCAAGGGCTGGAGATCGGTGCGGCGGATACGCCCAACAAGGTGCGGGTGGACCGTCTCGAGATCGAGTTCGCGCTCGGTCCGTTGCTGCGCGGCCAATGGCATGCGGCGCAACTGCGCATCGACGGTCCGCAATTCGCGCTCGGGCTCGATCGCTCCGGCCGCGTCATCGGGTCAGCGCCGGCGATCGCGTTCGATCCCGACCAGCTCTCGATCGAACGGCTGGCGATCTCCAACGGACGCGTGAATCTGACCGATGCCGCGAGCGGATCGCGTCTGACGTTGGAAAATCTACGGTTCAACGGCGACGTGCGTTCGCTGATCGGGCCCTTCAAGGGCGAAGGCGGATTCGTGTCCTCCGGCCAGGTCTATGGCTATCAGATCAGCGCGGGCCGGCGCGGCGAGGACGGCGGCACCAAGCTGCGGTTCAGCCTCGACCCCGCTGACCGGCCGCTGACTGCCGAAGCCGAGGGCGTTCTGTGGCTCGACGGCGGTCAGCCGCGTTTCGAGGGCGGGCTGACGCTCGCGCGGCCGGTCGGGCTGGCGCTCGCCAGCGGCAAGACCGTGCTCAACGATCCCTGGCGCGTGACGAGCCGGGTCAAGGCGAGCGCGTCGGCGGCCCTGCTCGAACAGGTCGAGTTCCAATACGGGCCCGAGGATCGCGCCCTCAAGCTCGCCGGCACCGCCGAAGTGAAGTTCGGGCGCCGGCCGCAGCTCGACGGCGTCCTCACCGCGCGCCAGCTCGATCTCGATCGCGCGTTCGGTCCGCCCGATGCGCGCCGTCGGCCTCCGCTCGCGGTGCTCAACGCCTTCGCGCACAGCATCGGCGAGGCGATCCGGCCGCCGATGCCGGTCCGACTCGGTATAGGCGTCGATGCGCTCACGCTCGGCGGCGCGGCGCTGCAGACCGTGCGCGGCGACTTCAAGAGCCTGGATGGTGCCTGGAGCGTCGACTCGTTCGAGTTCCGTGCGCCGGGCCTCACCCAGGTCAAGGCGAGCGGGCGGCTCGAAATCGGCGCGGCGAACGCGACCTTCAGCGGCCCGGCCGAGATCGATGCGAGCGATCCGAAGGCGCTCATCGCCTGGATCGAAGGCCGAACCGAAACCGCTCAAGGCCCTGTCGGCGGCCTGCACGCACGCGGCAACGTGACCTTCGCGCCCGACCGCATCGCCGTCGACCGGTTGCAGGCCGAGTTCGACCGCAAGAGCTTCGCCGGCCGGCTCGACTACACCTTCGCGGCTGCGGACCGCCCGGCGAAGCTCGACGCGGCGCTCAACGCCGCGGTCTTCGATTTCGACGGCGCCGCCGCGTTCGTGACCGCGGCTTTCGCCAATACGAATTTCGATCGGCCGGAAGAAATCGCGCTCGCCCTCGACATTGGACGGGCGACGCTCGCGGGCGTCGATGCGAAGAACGCGAAAGCAAAGCTCAGGCTCGACGCCTCCGGGCTGCAGATCGAGCGTCTCTCGGTCGCCGATCTCGGCGGCGCCGCGCTCGAGGCGAGCGGACGCATCGACACATCTTCGCCGAGCGCGCGCGGCGCGCTCTCGCTCGATCTCGACGCCCAGTCTCTCGACGGCCTGACGGCCCTGGCCGCGCGCTTCGTCCCGCAGGTCGCCGACGTTCTGCGCGGGGCGGCCGGACGCCTCGCGCCGGCGAAGATCAGCGCCAAGCTCAGCGTGCAGGGCGCCGAGAGCGCCGGGGACGCGCGCCCGACCGACAGAACGGCCGCGAAATTCCGCCTCGGCGGTCGGCTCGGCGCCTTGCGCATCGCTATCGACGCCGACGCCAATGGCGAGATCGGCGCGCCGGCGGCTGCGGACCTGAAACTCAATGGCCAGCTCGATGCCGATGACGGCTCCGCGCTGGCCGCGCTCTTCGCCGTCGATCAACTCGCCGCCGTCGACAAGCGCCCGGGCAAGTTCACCCTGGCGGCGAGCGGTCCGCTCGGCGGAGATTTGGCAATCGACGCGCGTTTCTCGAGCGGCGGTTTCGACGCCGCGGCGTCCGGGAAGCTTCGGCCTTCGGACGCGGGCGCCAATGGCACGCTGGACCTCTCGCTCAAGGCCCGCGACGTGCCGAGGCTCCATCGCGATCCGCTGCGAACCGTGCCGGTGGACCTCAAGAGCAAGCTCACGCTTGCGGGGCGCTCGCTGAAGCTCGATGACGTCGCGGCGAACGTCGCTGGCAGCGATGTCCGCGGCCGGCTCGCGCTCGAGGTCGGTCAGCCGCTGCGCGTCGACGGGCGGCTCAATGTCGATGCGGTCGACGTCGCGATGGTGATCGGCAGTCTCGTCGGCACGCCGCCGCAGCCGGTCAATTCGGCGCGCACGTCCTCCTGGTCGGTCGAGCCGTTCGGCGAGCATCCGATCGGCGACGTCGACGGGCATCTGGCGTTCGAGCTGGGAAATGCAGCGCTCACGCCGCGTCTCGTCGCCAAGGACCTGCGCGGAACCATGCGCTTCGGCCGCGCGAGCCTCTCGTTCGAGGACCTCGATGGAATTCTCGCCGAGGGTCGCTTGCTCGGAAAGGCGAGCTTCACGCGCGATTCATCCGGCGTGTCGGCACGGGCGCGGCTGGCGCTCTCGCACGCCAACGCGGCGGTTCTCTTGCCCGGCCCCGATCCGTCGCCGCTGTCGGGCCGCATGACGGTGAACGTCGATGTCGCCGGCACCGGGCTGAGCCCCGCCGCGCTCGTCGGCTCGCTCAGCGGGACCGGGAGCGTGTCGCTCGAAAAGGCTCAAATCACCGGCTTCGACCCGCAAGTCTTCGACGCGGTCGCCCGTGCGGTCGAGCGCGGGCTCCCGTCGGACGCGATCCGGGTCGGAGACTTCGCCAGCAAGGCGCTCGATGCGGGGCATCTCGACGTCGCCCGCGCCGATGCCGCCTTGACCATCAGCAACGGCCAGGTGCGGCTGGGAAATGTGCTCGTGCACGGGAATGCGGCCGATCTGGCGGTGAGCGGCATGGCCGACTTGAGCGAGCAGACGCTCGACATGCGGTTCGGATTTTCCGGCGTCGCCGGCAAGGACGGCGTCCTCAATGGCCGGCGGCCGGAGCTCGCCGTCAGCCTCAAGGGCCCGGTCGCCAAGCCGCAGCGCGCGGTCGATGTCTCGGCGCTCGTCGGCTGGCTCACGCTGCGCTCGGTCGAGCAGGAGGCAAAGCGCCTCGAAGCGATCGAGGCGGCGGCCCATGCGGCCCAGCACGACGGTCCGGTCGGGTCCACCCCGCCGTCGGCCAAGCCGTCGCCGGCGCGGCCGACACCCTCGCTCGAGCGCGCGCCCGACCTGCCGCCGCCGATCGACGTCAAGCCGATTCCGGGCTTCTCGGGCCGCAGGGCGGCGCATCCGTCGTCTAGCGCAGCCGACAACAGGCAACGGCCGCTGATGCTGCTGCCGTCACTCCCTTGAGGAAATTTCGCGCCGGCCAGGGAAGTCCGCGGTTCGCGGACTCACATGCCCGAATGGGCAGGCCGGCCCCCGATGCCCTCGCGCGGCGCCTCTTTCTCAGGCTGTCCGGAAACCTGGCCCCGATAGTGGTCGAGGACGAAGAGCCGGATGGCTGAGGACAGATTGCCGTGGCGGCGTTCGGAATCGATCGTCGCCACAAGGTCCGAAAGGGTCATGTCGCGGGCGCTCGCGATCTCCTTGAGGCCCCGCCAGAAGGCGTCTTCCAAACTCACGCTGGTCTTGTGGCCGGCGATGACGATTGAGCGCTTAACGACCGGCGATTTCATCGCGCGTCTCCCGTTTGAGCCGGTGTTGGTCGAGGTCATTGCGGGTCTTGTCCGCGCGGGCCTGGGTGAGGGCGCGCTCCTCCTTCGAGCGACCGTATCGGACGCGGTTCTCGGCGGCCTGTTCAGCCGCCCGTTCCCGCGCCGCACGTTTGCGGGCCGTTCGAAGATTGACGATGTCACCCATCCCTTGCCCTCGACAGTAGCCGGACATGGTTCCGGGGCCGCTCGGGACCCCTTCCGCAGACTCTTCAGACCGGCAGCATGACCCCGATCCGTTTGAAATTTGCCTATTCCGAGGCCGCAGCCGATCGGAACAGACGGTTTCTGCATCGGATGCACCACACCCTACATGCCCTACTATAATGCGGCCACCCCGAGTTTGGTTGCAACACACGGTAAATTGAATATTCCCAAGTTTTGCCAAGGTGTTCGGTCGCGTGATCGACGATAACACTCGAATATAGTTCCGATCACTTCAGTGCCGAGCCGGCGACTGTGGCGGTTCGTGGTGGTTTCATGGCGGGATTATGGTGCGCATTCTCGCGCACACCTCCAATGTCTTTGGCTGCGAGGGACTTACGACTAGTCCCGGAATGCGGAATTTTGCGGCGTTTTATAAGGCGCGGCACGCACGGGACCGGCCGACGCACCACCTGAGCCCGTGCTCCCGGCGGGCATGCCCGACCTGCATGCAAGCGATGCAGCGAATGAAAGAGATGTGGAATTCGGTGACGCGGCCGCGCAGCGGCCGCTCAGGCGGAGCGAATCATCCGGGACGAATCATCTTCTCGGGCCGGACGATTCGGTCGAAATCGTCCGCCGAGACGAGCCCGGACCGCAGCGCTTCCTCGCGCAGCGTCGTGCCGTTCTGGTGCGCCGCCTTGGCGATCTTGGCTGCCTTGTCGTAACCGATTTCCGGCGCGAGCGCGGTCACCAGCATCAGCGAACGTTCCATCAGGTCGCGAATCCGCTCCTCATTGGCCCGCAGGCCGGCGATCGCATTGTCGGCGAAAGAGACCGCGGCGTCGGCGAGCAGGCGCACGGACTGCAGCAGCGCGTAGGCGATCACCGGCTTGAAGACGTTGAGCTCGAAGTGACCCTGGCTCGCCGCCATGCCGAGCGTGGCCTGGTTGCCGAGGATCTGGCAGCACACCATCGTCATGGCTTCGCACTGGGTCGGATTGACCTTTCCGGGCATGATCGAGGAGCCCGGCTCGTTTTCCGGCAGGATCAATTCGCCGAGGCCCGAGCGCGGCCCCGACCCAAGCAGCCGGATGTCGTTCGCGATCTTGAACAGGCCCGTCGCCACCGAGGCGAGGGCGCCGTGCACGAACACTTCGGTGTCGTGGGAGGCGAGCGCTTCGAACTTGTTCTCGGCCGTGACGAACGGCAGTCCGGTGATGCGGGCGACCCGCGCGGCGAACAGCGCGGCGAATTCCGGCTGGGCGTTGAGACCGGTCCCGACCGCAGTGCCGCCCTGGGCGAGGGGATAGAGCCGCTCGAGCGCCTCGGCAACCCGCGCGCCCCCGGAGCGAAGCTGCGCGGCATAGCCGGAGAATTCCTGTCCGAGCGTGAGCGGCACCGCGTCCTGAAGATGCGTGCGGCCGATCTTCACGATCGAGTCGAAGGCTTCGCTCTTTGTCTCGAGCTCTTTCTGAAGATGGC
>CAYVBN010000001.1:0-3078 GCA_964449645.1 uncultured Hyphomicrobiales bacterium | reverse complement strand
GTGGCGCGCTCTGCGCGTCCGCCGGAGCGCAGCGCCGCCTCGGCGAAATAATCAAGCTCGCCACTGTTTGCCCGGCGCGGGGTCCACTGCGGCCGCCGCATCAGCCGGCCCGGATCAGCCGGATCGCCTCGTCGCGCTCGAAGAGATAGAGCAGGTGGCGCAGCGCCTCGCCGCGCGGGCTCTCGAGCGTCGGATCGCGGGCGAGCACCAGCGCGGCGTCGTCGCGCGCGGCCTGCAGCAGCTTGCCGTGCACCTCGATGCGGGCGATGCGGAAGCCAGGCATGCCGCTCTGCCGGGTGCCGAGCACGTCGCCTTCGCCGCGCAGCTTCAAATCCTCCTCGGCGATCCGGAATCCGTCCTCGGTGTCGCGCATGACGGCGAGGCGCGCCTTCGCGGTCTCGCCGAGCGGCGTGCGATAGAGCAGCAGGCATGTCGAGCGCTCGCGGCCGCGGCCGATACGACCGCGCAACTGATGGAGCTGCGAGAGGCCGAACCGTTCGGCGTGCTCGATCACCATGACGGTCGCTTCGGGCACGTCGACGCCAACCTCAATGACGGTCGTCGCGACGAGGAGGCGCGTGTCGCCGGTGGCGAAGCGCTGCATGGCCCGGTCCTTGTCCGGCCCCTTCATGCGGCCGTGGACGAGATCGACGTGCGCTCCGAAGTGCTGCTGCAGCGCCTGAAACCGATCTTCGGCCGCCGCCAGATCGCTCGTCTCCGATTCCTCGACCAGCGGGCACACCCAGTAGACGCGGCGGCCCTCGTCGAGGGCGCGGCCGACCGCCGCGATGACCTCGTCGAGCCGGCCGAGCGGAACGGTGCGGGTATCGACCGGCTGACGCCCGGCTGGCTTCTCCCGCAACTCCGAGACGTCCATGTCGCCGAAATAGGTCAGCACCAGCGTGCGCGGAATGGGCGTCGCAGTCATCACCAGCACGTCGACCGCTTCGCCCTTGCGGGCCAGCGCGAGACGTTGGTGCACGCCGAAGCGGTGCTGCTCGTCGACGATCGCCAGCGCGAGATCGCGGAATTCGACCTCATCCTGGAACAGCGCATGGGTGCCGACCAGGAGGTCGATCTCGCCGGCGGCGAGTTGGTCGAGCGTGTGGCTGCGCTCGCGGCCGCGCTCACGCCCGGTGAGGATGGCGACGCGCAGGCCGGCGGCGTCCGCCAGTGGCGCGATGGTCTTGAGGTGCTGGCGGGCGAGGATCTCGGTCGGCGCCATCAGGGCGGCCTGCCGCCCGGCTTCCACCACGGTGGCGGCTGCAAGCAGTGCCACGACGGTCTTGCCCGCGCCGACGTCGCCCTGCAGCAGCCGCAGCATGCGCTGCGGTCGTCCCAAGTCCTCGGCGATCTCCGCCAGCGCGCGGGACTGCGACGGCGTCAGGGAATAGGGCAGGGCCGCGATGATCTTCGCCCGCAGCCGGCCGTCGCCTGCGCTCGGCCGCCCGGCCTGCCGGCGCTGCTGGGCGCGGAGCAGCGCGAGCGCGAGCTGGCCGGCCAGGAGTTCGTCATAGGCGAGGCGTGACCATGCGAGCCCCTCGGGGGCGACATCGGTTGGTTCCGCGGGGCGGTGCAGCGCCCTCAAGCTGTCGCCGAATGCGGCAAACCCCGCGCGGGCGAGCCAGGCCTGGTCTTGCCATTCGGGCAATTGCGGAACGCGCGCCAGCGCCGCGTCCATCGCCCGACGCACCTGGTTGATGCCGAGGCCTTCGGTCAGCGGATAGACCGGTTCGACCGGCGGCAGCTTATCGAGTTCGGCCTCCGAGACGACCCGGTCCGGATGCACCATCTGCAGCATGCCGTCGTAGAGCGCGGCGGTGCCCGAGACATAGCGCCGTTCGCCGACCGGAAGCAGCTTTTCGAGGTAGTCCTGGCGGGCGTTGAAGAAGGTGAGCCGCAGGTCTCCGGTCTCGTCGCTCGCGTAGACCACGTAGGGCACGCGCGCCCGCCCGGGCGGCGGCGGGCGGTGCCGATCGATCGTCACCGCGACCGTCGCCACAGAGCCTGGCACCACGTCGCGCAGGAGCGGCCGCGCCCGACGATCGACCGTGCCGGTCGGCAGATGGAACAGGAGATCCACCACGCGGGGCGTGTCGTCGCGCCCGAGCAGGCGGCGATAGAGCCGCTCCACCTTCGGTCCGACGCCGGGGAGCGTCGTGAGGAGAGCGAAAAACGGGTTGAGCAGGCTCGGGCGCATGGGATCACAGGGGGAGACGTCCGGATGCTGGCCCGGCCGCCGTCGCGATGCAATGCGCTGCGCGCATCGGTGAGATTTGCACCGAAAGCCGCGATCCCGTCCTGACATCCGGCCGCGCGGTCGCTATATGACCACGGCCCGGCCCGTCCGGGCTTTTGGCGTTGTGCGGATCAGGGGACGAGGCGCAGATGACCGGAACCACACGTTCGAGCGAGGGCCTGGATCCGCGCCGACGGCGGCTGCTTTATCGCGCCTGGCACCGCGGCACGCGCGAGATGGACCTGATCATGGGGTCGTTCGCCGACGCGATGATCGGAGAACTGTCCGAGGCCGAGCTCGACGAGTTCGAGCGCCTGACCGATGTCCCCGACGGCGAGCTTTACCAGTGGGTCGCCACCGGGCGCTCCGTTCCCGAGGCTTACGACAACAGCGTGTTCCGGCGCCTGCGCACCTTTCATGCCAACGGGCACAAGTTCTGATGGCGAGTTCCGAATTGTCGCGTTCCCCCGCCGACCTTCTCGTACCCGGACGCCCGCTGACGCTCGCAAGCGTCGCCGACGGCGCCGAGGGGCTTGTTATTTCCGATCTCGCCCGGGCGGTGGCGGCGCGCGCAAAGGCGCCGGCCACGAGCCTGCTGCTCGTCTGCCGCGACGGCCCGCGCATGGCGCAGCTCTCCCGCGCGCTCGCGTTCTTCGCCCCTGAGATCACCGTCAACGAGTTCCCGGCCTGGGACTGCCTGCCTTACGACCGCGTCTCGCCGCATGCGGGCGCGGTCGCGCAGCGCATGACGACGCTCTCGCGGCTCGCGCGCCTGAAGGGCAGCGCCGGGCCGTCGGTGGTGCTCACCACCATCAATGCGGCGCTCCAGCGCCTGCCGT